>JAGHBQ010000188.1 GCA_021160945.1 Thermoplasmata archaeon | reverse complement strand
ATTTATTACGTTCCCGCTTATGAAAAATTTACAATCTATCCTTATCACTTCAAAGTTTTTAAGAGACTCATCAGGTATGCTTTTGCATGCAAGAACCTTATCCTCACCAATTATTGTCATCGCACCACCTAAGTGGAGATGAAGATCCGGTACCTTTACAATGCGAATCTCATATCCAAGAGAGTTAAGAATTCTTGATAATTGTTTAGCTCCTTCCATATTTGTTCTTCTTGAATGCCCTATGAAAAAGTAAGGATATGCAGGAATCAAATCCCCCCCTTCTGCAGTGCCTGGAGCTATGATTTCCCCTATTTTCTCGAGTTTCAAATCCCCTAGAATTTTTGCCATCCAATTCTCCTCTCCCCTTCTTGTCGGCAATCCCATGCGCAATTTTATGAAGCAATCTCCAAGAGAAAGAGCAGTATCCATGGTGAAAATTGAATTGGGATGGCCACGCAGTTCTGGAATCTCTGTTACTTCTACACCTGCTGCCCTCATGGTGTGTCTCAAAATTCGGTGCTGTTCTTTAGTTTTCTCAATATTAACAACTTCCCTTATGTTATGTGCCTCTAAATTATCAATGTGAAAATATTCCTTTTCTGGCGGTGATACAATTGCCTTTTTCAGAGTTTTTCCATCATGAAAAATTGCGTGAAGCATGGATGAGTATATGGCTTATGGACTATTTAGTTTTTTCATTAACTCAGGCTACAACAAGTCTAAGGAATGAAGAGTCAGATGGAGTTGGAGTGCTTATGTTTTCCATTCCTTCTCAAAAAAGCTAAATCTCTACTTTCTCTGGAAATACAACATCCGATGGTTGGGAGGTATCCGTAAAGCATGCCCATCAAATTCTTGGTACAGAGATCTAAAAAGCGAGATTTATGAAAATATAATTTCACAAAATTAGTTCATAAGCAGAAGCATAGCCTTGGCAAACGCTGTTTTGATGTCTCCCTCTGTAAGAAGGAATGCTCTGGCCATTAGGTCTCTGAGCTCTTCCTGACTCGCAGACATCTCGTCTCTTATTTCTACACTTATGGCTTCACTCATCATATTCGGTGAATTTCTATCATAGTTTAAATATCCTAAGGCATGAAAATCTCGAAAGATATTCACCAATGAAAATCAATGATAGAGACCCCTCAGCCCGCCCGTCTTTCATCATTTTCAGCTAAGGCTGAACTCATCACAGGGGCAATGGGTATATCTTCCTGCATATACTTATTTTTTGTTTTCATTCAACTCTTTGCCCGTTCGTACAGGCGTAGAAGAAATAGAGAAAAGATATATCCGCTTCCCAAATGAGATTTTTAGGGACTTGAGGGTGTGAAAGATCATGAGCTTATATCTTTAAATAATTCCCGCATATAATCATCCATGCTAACCTTCGTGGGTCTGGGTTTGTGGAGTGTAGAAGATGTAACAATGCGTGGAAAAAGAGCTATTGAAAAGGCTGATTTCGTTTTTGCAGAATTTTACACCTCTCATCTCATGGGTTCAAAGATAGAGGAACTAGAAAAATATTTTGGAAAGAAAATCAGAGTGCTCTCACGGGAGGAAGTGGAGAGTGGAAAACTGATTCTTCAGGCAGCTTTGGAGGGAAATGCTGTTCTTTTAGTAGCTGGAGATCCCATGATTGCAACAACCCATGTGGCTCTGAGAATTATGGCTGAGGAGAGAGGAATAAAAACTAAGATTGTGCATAATTCCTCTATCGTAACTGCAGCTCCTGGACTGCTAGGATTGCAGCAGTACAAATTTGGAAGAACGGTGTCTATTCCTTTTCCCCAGGAAAATTATTTCCCCACGAGCGCCTATGATTTCATTTATGAGAACTTTTCAAAGGGACTTCACACGCTAATTCTTCTCGATCTGAATCCGAGGCCCATGACAGCAAATGAGGCTATAGAAATCTTGGAAGAGATGGAGAGTAGGAAGAAAAGGGGAATTATTAAAGAGAATACGCTCCTGTGCGTTGTGGCAAGGGCAGGAAGTGAGAATCCCCTAATAAGAGCAGACCGATTAAAGAAGCTCAAGAAAGAAGATTTCGGACCACCTCTCCATACCTTAGTGCTTCCAGGAAAGTTACATTTTGCCGAAGCGGAAGCTCTGGTTAAACTTGCCCATGCACCTCAGGATATAACCCAATGAGAAGAGGGCAGAGGAATCTAAGAGCTTCTTTTTTTGGGGGGGTTAGTGGGCAAGAAATTCTTTTATATAATGTAACCTTTACATTATTCAAATGGGAAGGGATGCCTATGAAGTTTTTGGAGAGAAGTAAGGAAGAGAAGGAGATACAGCAGATAACTGCCCCTGAAGATGAAGAACTGAGACAGCTTGTGGAGAAACTTAGGGTAAATATAAAAATCATTGGATGCGGTGGCGGTGGTAGTAACACCATTAATCGTATGATGGAAGAAGGTGTTTACGGTGCAGAACTCATAGCAGCAAATACCGATGCTCAACATCTTCTTCATATAAGAGCTAATAGAAAAATACTTCTTGGTAGAAGAAGAACCCGTGGGCTTGGTGCAGGTTCAGACCCTCTAATAGGAGAGGATGCAGCTCGGGAAAATAGTGAGGAGATTGAGAGGCTTTTGCAAAATGCAGATATGGTATTTGTAACTGCAGGCCTTGGTGGAGGTACAGGCACAGGAAGTGCACCATACATAGCGAAGATAGCAAAAGAGCAGGGTGCATTAGTTCTCTCTGTGGTAACTCTGCCATTCAGGGCAGAGGGTAAACTCAGAATGGAGAACGCTTTGTGGGGTCTTGAGAGACTTCGCCGTTATTCTGACACCACGATTGTTATACCTAATGATAAGCTTCTTGAAATAGTTCCAAGATTGCCTTTGAATGAGGCATTTAAGGTTGCTGATACAGTTTTGATGATTACAATTAAGGGAATTACTGAAATTCTCACCAAGCCAGGACTTGTAAATGTAGATTACGCGGATCTACGCACTGTTCTGGGTTCAGGTGGCGTGGCTATGGTTGGCATAGGGGAGAGCGATAGCTCCCAAGATAGGGTGAAAGAGGCAGTGGAAGAGGCCATTAACTCTCCACTCATAGATGCGGATATAAGTGATTCCACGGGAGCTCTTGTTAGAATAGTTGGTGATGAGCACATGAGTGTGAGTGAAGCTCAGATGGCAGTGGACCTGGTACAGAAGAAAATAAATCCAATGGCCAAGATAATCTGGGGTGCCAGTGTGGACCCTGAGATGGACAACATGGTGCAAGTTCTTGTTGTTCTCGCGGGTGTGAAATCACCCTATTTCATAGAGAAAGGTGGCTCACTCAAAGCTGCCAGGCAGATAGCGGGAGAAACCTTAGATGCAGAGATAGATGTGATTGAGTAATGAGGATTTAGAATGAGAAACGACGAGTTGAAGAATGCAGAAGAAAAATACCAGTTTTATCGAGCCAAGAGAAATGAATTCAATTATCTTGCCCGAGAGGCGAAGGAAGAGCGGGATCTTCTAAGAAAAGAGGCAAGCAAGCTGAGGGAGGAGATCAAAAAGGAGAGGTATGAGAGAGATAGATTAGTATCTTTGATGAAGGAGCATAAGAGAAGAAGGGACGAGCTCAGAAATAAAATCAGAGAAATAAGGGGGATAATAAGGGAGAAAAGAGGTAGGAGTAGAAAGGGACTGGATGATGAATATAAGGAAACCGTCACAAGGAGAAAAAGAATAGAGAAGGATATAGAGACCAAACCTCATACTCTCGAGGAGGAAAACAGACTAATTGAAACTTTAAGAGAGCTTATTAAGAAGGAGAATGAACTTAAAAAGGAGCTGGAGGAGAGAAAAAAGATTCTTGGAGAAGCGGATGATTTGGAGAGTGAGCTAAAAAAATTGCAAGATGAGGAGCTCAGAGAAAGGGCCGAGGTAATAAAACTTCACAAAGATGCTCAGAAGCACCATGAAAAAGTGGTGGAGTTGAAAGAGAAGCTTGATTATCTCAGAAAAAAAATTCAGGAGAAGCATGAGGAATATATGAGGCTGAGAGAGAAGGCAAACGCCTATCATGAGAAAGCTAAGCAGATGATTGAGAAAATAATAGAGATAAGGGGAGAGTATAGTAAAAAAAGAGAGGAGGAAAAAAATGTGATGCAAGAGCTATCGGAGAGAGCAAAGGAGATCACAGAGATCAAAGATGAAGAGGTGGAAGAGTTTCTACAGGTTCTTAAAAAGAAGAAGAGGATATCTTATCCATAGAGCAGGAAAAGAATGAAAATAGAAAGGAATATGAGAGAGAGGGTTAATGCAATTATTACCATATTTTTATCGGAGCCTATAACAATGGGTATTGGACCTATTAATATTACGCCACCATATTTCTTCTCACTCTGTACCTCTGTTTGTGGAAATATCTCACTTTGAGAGAATTCCTCATAATTCGACGGCGAAGGATAGTGTCCTTCAAATTCTCGATTCCAGGAATGTAAGGGAGAAAGAAATATTAGAAAGAGACCAAGGAAAATGAGAAGAAATCCCAGAAGAGAGAGTGGGCCCTTACCATATATTACGGGGAATATAAGAAATAGGGCAACGTGAGAGGAGCCGGTGAATATCCCTATTATTATGAGCAAGATTCCGATGCCGAAGAGTATGTAGCCCAGAATTGCAAGTTTTCCTGTATACATATTCATCACCTCAGCTTATAGCCGCAATGCCTGCAGTATTTATCTTCGCTGCTTACCTCTGCACCACAATTAGGGCATGTGTAGATAAATATAAGTTTTGCTCCACAGTTCCAGCAGTATTTATCCTCTGCTGTAACTATAGCACCACATTTAGGGCAATATAGTTCCTCTTCCTCCATAGCTTTTTCTTCTTCCACAAGAGGTGTAACCATAGGCGGTTTTTCCTCCGCGATGGGTTTGGGCTGGGGAAGAGAGGTGCTCAACTCGCCACCATCTAAAATTCTGTTGCTTTTTATTGCAAATTTGAGAGCATCCGTGTAATTTTTCGCTTTAAAAGCTTCCTGGGCCTTAAAGAGATAGAGTTTTGCAGCTTCTTTTACTGCACTCTCTTCCATCTTTCGCAACTTTTCCTCTACAACTTCTATTTCAAATTTAGATTGAAGATAATTTGGAGGCAATTTTTTTATAAAATCTTTAACCTGAGGAGGCATCTCCTCATCATTTTTCTTCTCCCCTATTCTCTTTATTATCTCAAGCTCCTTCTCAACATGGGGACTAATCCTATCCTCCGTCTTTTCTTCATTTTTTATCCTCATGAGCATTCTCTTGGCATTGTTAACTATCTCTAGACACTCTGCAAATCTCCCATCATCATAAGCTCTCTGGGCTTTCAAAAGAACACTTTCCACTTCCAATGTATTATATCCCCTTATTCCCATTATCTTGCTCATAGATTTTACCATCTGCATTTGATTGTAGGCCTCATCCTCTATAGAAGTCTTTCCCAGCTCCCTGAGTTTGACCCCGCTTCTCTTTTTTAACCATATGAAGAGATACCCAAATACAAGAATGAAGAGAGAGATAAGCGCGATGAAGAGAGCAAATATTTGATCCTGAGACATTGACTTCTCATCAGTTTAATCCTATAAAAAGATTTTGAGGTACTCACCTATTTCATTTTTATCATAGCAGACACAAAGAGAAGTTTTATATTTCATAAATCCCCTATCTACTACCCATGGAGAAAGAAGTGGATATTAGTAAGTTTGGCTTCGCTCCAATTGATATAGCATATCTTACGGATGCTCAAAGGACACTTTTAAAGATGGAATTGCAGAAAGAAAAGGTAAATAAAAGATTTTTGCGTATTCTAAAAAGATTTGCCTCCATCAGCAAAAGGGTAGAGGGATATACTGCATATCTAAAGGGCTATGATATGGATACAAAAGCAATGAGCTGGATCGTAGGGATGTATAGCTCAACACCACCATCTTCTCGAGAATATAAATACATTGCTGAGGTAATCAAAGACTACACCGCAGTTCAAATATGGCTGGGTAATTTTTTCTCTTTAGTAAATGCTTTCAACCACAGTCTAAATCTCAGAAGATTGAGTTCTGCAGAAAAGACTCTCAAAAAACTGGAGCTTGAAATGGGAAGAGGTAGAAGAATTTTTGGAAAATTTAATACCAGTCTAAAAAACCTTCGAAAAGCTCTTATGGAAGGAGAGAAGGAGGAAACATCTCTACTTTATTTCACATAAGTCAAACACAATCTGAGTGAATATATCATCCTCTGCAAATTTACCATAGAATTTCTCCAGAGCTCTCTTAAGCTCTTCTTTACTTCCATATCCATCGAGGAGGACATCTATTTCATCGATCTCTCTAAATCTCTTTATATTTACCTCATAAATTTTTGCGACCCCAATCTCATATTCACCACACCTCACTATAACTTTTTCCCCAGGTTTGTAATTTTTAATGCCAAGCCTCAATGTGGCCTTCTTTTCACCTCTTTTGATCTTCTCCATGAAATCTGCACTGAAATTCAAGTATTTCATCTTCAAATACCCCCTTTAAAAATTTTCTCATAATCTCTCTTAGCTCAATGACCACATAGGTTCCACCTTTTCCTATCTCCTTCCCAACTTCATCCCAGTGTCTGTGCTGTAAAACTTTTCCTATGAGTATCTTTTCCTGCTCTTCATTAAGTTCTGGTCTCTCCCTCAAGAAAAAGTACTTAGATGCTATCTTGTATATCACATCCACTGTAACTTCATAATTACCAGGACCCCAGCAATAGGCAATGAGCCTCTTCCAGTCAGTATCATCGAGAACCAGCTCTTCATCTCTGGGCAAATCGCTCAGCAAAACTCTCGCTATCTCCAGATCCAAGTTTCGGTGAATTTCACTCAAACTATGGACTAATTTTTTACCAAATCTCCTGCGAATCTCTTCAAAATCTTTTTTGAGCTCTTCTCTCCTGGGATATAGAACAATCACAGAGTATTCTCCAGTTGACTCATTTATCTTTGGAGAAATATGAATGGGATAAAATCCGTTTCTTATCCAGAATCTCAGTAATCGAGCGGTTGCTCCAAAAGATGAGCCCAGCCAGTCAACATCTTCTTTCTTGAGCTCTTCAAGCATTCGAGAGCCTATTCCTCTATCCATAAAATTTGGATGGGTGGCGATTCTAACTATCCTGTATCCTCTATATTTTGAGAAATCTTTCTTTCGGTAGTGCTTTATTATCACGTCAGGCACTATATTTCCCGGGGGAGTCGTACCAAAATAAAGATCATCTTCATAGCCCTGAAGATTTCCCTCACGGGCCAGCTGCACCGAGCAGACCACATGATTGTCGTATTCTAAAGTTCTTATCTCATGATTTGGAGCATCGCAGAGTATTCCAAAATCGTTGGGATTATTCCTATAATGGGCAAGCACAAATATACCGTAGTAGTCCCTTAGCTTTTTCTCATCCTCTAGAAGTTCACCCGTATCATACTTGCGGTATTTCAGAGATTTCAACTTGAAATCCTCTAACAGAGGAGGCTCCGCATTTAGAAGAAGAGTGTCAAAGATCCAGCATTCCACAGGATCATCTTTACTATACCTTATAGGCTCATTCATCTCCAAAGATATAAGCTCTCTTTTCCTCCTCCTCAACTCGCTTAAAAACCTTATTGAGAAAGAGCGCCCTGTGCCCTCATATCCGTGGGTGGTGGTAGAGTATATAACTCTTCTCGCCCTGAGAAAGCTTAAAAGAAGAGGTACCGGGATACCTGCTGCCTCATCCACAATAAGAAGATCGTATTTCTTGGGGTTAATTTGAGAGGCCTCCACAAATTCTATCTTGAAATTCCTCCCTTTAATTTTTCCTCTTCTGTGCTCAAACTTTTTTCCCTTTATTTCCAGAGTTCTTTCCACAAATTTGAAAAATTCTGTCAAGTTATTCAGATCTGGAGCGGTCACACCTATATTTCTGAATTTTCCAGCATAGACTCCGGCTATCATTCCAAGTACACTGCTCTTCCCTCTTCCTCTATCAGCTGTGATTACCATAACTCCTCTATTTCCCAGTGATTCCGCCATCTGAAGAACCCTTATTTGATCTTGAGTTTTTGTCAATTCATATATACTTCGAGGGAATCTAAAACTACTTGGTATCTCTACTTTTCTCTCCTGGACAATGCATTTCATTTTTCCCATCTTTTTGATTAGTCCATCTTCAATTATAGTTATACCATCTTTCTCCCAGAGCTTTTTTATAACCCATTTAACAAAATTTCTTTTAATGTCACCCAGAGTAAAAGGAGGTGTGAGTATAACCTGGTGAAAAAAATTTGTGCTATGGAGCCAATCTTCAAATTTTGGAGTGAGAAGAACAATTAAACCTCCACCTCGAACTATATTCACAAGTTTTCCCAGATCACTGGGAATGAAAGAATGATGAAGATCTATCGCCAAAAAATCGTATGTGGTGCCAAGATATCTTTCTGAATTCTTGAGCTCCTCTATTTCAGCATCAACATTAAAATCCTTCTGCCATGTGAAAACTATTTTTCTCTTATCCTCAATTTCTCTAAGAATTCTTTTAAGTAAAGCCAGACAGCTCAACCTGTCATCTGCTATAACGAGCATTCGACGCTGATTGCATCTTTCTGCCTCTACCTTGAGCTCTCTTATCACACCCACAAGCTCTGTATGTTCCATTCTCCCCTCATTCCAAAATTTCCACTATGTAACCCATATCTTCTAAAAATCTCTTTACCTTCTCTTTCTGATCACCCTGAAGCTCAATTCTCCCATCCTTTACAGTACCTCCTGTGGCCACCTTTCTCTTCAGCGATTTGGCCATCTCTTTGAGGTCCACATCCCTAGGATCAAAACCTTCTATTATAGTGACCGTTTTCCCGTAACGTCTCTTATCCGTGTATATTTTTATCACCTGCTGCTCCTTGGAAATTTCTTCCCAAGCAAACAGCTCATCCGGAAGTCCAGTTATTGCCTTCTTCATTACAATCCTACCAATTAAATTCCTTTATTTATAACTTTCGCCTTCCATGAAACATTATTATAGGTGAAAAATATCCAGTTGCATGGATCTCATCTTGACCTCTCAGGACGATTTGGCATCCTTAAATATAAGAGAAAAGCTTCTATCATTGGATAAATGGAAAAAAATAGGAAGTTTTCAGAACTTTCCTGTGTAT
>JAGHBQ010000196.1 GCA_021160945.1 Thermoplasmata archaeon | reverse complement strand
TGTACCTATTAACGTGGCAATGAGCATTCCTGCAGAGGTTATGAAACATATTGTACTTGATTTTAAAAGGGTGATAATAAAGAATTTTCTCAACATGAATCTTCGGGGAGAGTACGGTGTAGGTGTGGGGCTGGGCGTGGGGAAGGAGAAGATAAGGGTGGCCATAGAAGATGCTCTGGATTCCCCTTGGATGGGGAATGGAAAAAAAGTTATGGTTTTCAGTGGAAATATAGAAAAAGAGGATGTTATCCCTATAGTCAAGTCCTACGACCCGGCATTTGTGGATGTTTATCATACCTATGAGTATGGAGAGAGAGTGAAGGTTACCATAATATCAGAAAAACTGGAGAAAAAATTATGAAGAGGTAAGTTATTTCTCTTTTCTATGGAAATCATAAGTATGGATTGGAAAGTGCTAAATATTCCTCTAAAAAAACCTTTCAAAATAGCTCTTGGTACAATGGAAAACTATGAAGGTGTTGTAGTGAAGATTTGCACAGAGGAATTTTGCGGGTATGGAGAAGCATCTCCATCTCCTAAAATAGTGGGGGACACCGTACAATCTATTGTGGCATCTCTCAAAAGATTTAAGCCTTTAGTCATAGGGCAACATGTGGAAAATTATGGAAAAATAATGGAGGAGATTAATAGAAATATGATTCACAACTCCAGTGCAAAGGCAGCAATAGATTTTGCATTATTTGACATACTTGCCCAGATGGCCGGTATGCCACTCAAAAATCTTCTGGGTGGAAAAAAAGAGAGAATCGAGACTTCGCTCACAGTTGACATAAGCTCAGTGGAGAGAAGTGTAAAGCATGCAGAGGAGCTTCTTGAACAGGGTGCCAAGGTGCTTAAAGTAAAAATAGGCCTAAATCCCGATGAAGATATAGAAAGAATAAAAGAAATAAGGAAGATCACCGACGTGAGGATAAGAGTGGATGGAAACCAGGGATACTCTCTAAGACAAGCTGTGAAGGTGTTAAACGCCATTGATAAATATGAGATAGAGTTTGCAGAACAGCCACTACCTGTGGGTCGCGAGGAGGAGATGAAAATACTGAGGGAGAAAGTGCCAGTAGCTATAATGGCTGATGAAAGTGTACACAATTCTCATGACATTCTTAACCTCATTGGAAAAGTGGATGCGATAAACATAAAACTGATGAAAAGCGGTGGGATTTATGAAGCTCTTAAAATGGCTTCAATTGCAAGGGCTGCAGGAATGAAAATAATGGTCGGGTGTATGATTGAAACGAAGGTGGGAATTGCTGCTGGTACCCACTTTGCCCTCGGAGTAGGCGTGGATTACGCAGATCTCGATGGTTACTGGGATTTGAAGGAGCAGCCATTTGATGGATTAAAATACGAAAAGGGCTACAACTATGTCTACGATAAACCTGGACTTGGAATAAAAGAGCTGAGCTCCATCTTTTAATCTTTAAAATTATTTTTTCAATGGCATTACTTTCAGTAGAACTTGAAGGTGAGTTTAATATTTAATCAATAAATTCTAAATACCTCTCCTTTATAATCTACACTCTATGAAACTTGCAATCTTAGCCCATGGCACATTCTTGGGGTTCGGGGGAAAGACAGCAAGGGGAGTATATCTTTACTCCCCCCATGAAATAGTGGCAATAATTGATAAGGATAGGGCAGGGCATTATGCTTCTGATTTCTTTCCAGGTAAGAGAAAAGTACCCATCGTTAAAAGTATAGATGAGGTAAAAGATTACGATACCCTTATAATAGGTGCTGCTCCAATAGGTGGTGCCCTTCCAGAGGACTGGAGAGGAGAGATTAAGAAAGCTCTTATGGAGGGAAAAAATGTAATATCTGGACTTCACTATTTTCTCAGCGAAGATAATGAATTTGTAAGCATTGCAGAAAAAACCGGTGCAAAAATTTGGGATGTGAGAAAAACCCCAAAGAATTTGAGAGTGGCTGATGGCAGTGGAAAGAATATAAACACAGTGCTCGTTGCAGGTACAGATTGCAGTGTTGGAAAGATGATAACAGCCGTGGAATTAACTCAGGAAGCAAAAAGAAGAGGTCTCAATGCAGGATTTGTAGCCACGGGACAAACTGGAATTATGATAGGTTGCGATGCAGGTGCTGTAATAGACCGCATACCTGGAGATTTTATGGCAGGTGCTGTAGAGGAGATGATTAAAAAAGTTGGAGAAGAGAAGGAAATAGTTTTTGTGGAAGGTCAAGGAGATTTGGCTCATCCAGCGTACAGTGGAGTTACCTTGGCAATTCTCCATGGCTCATATGCAAAAAAGATAATAATAGCACATGACCCCACAAGAAAAGAGCACAGTGGATACGAGGGTCTTGGATTCCCGATACTTTCTCTGGAAAGAACAATAGAGCTCTATGAAAAGCTTGCTGAGAATGTTTCTGGCGGGAAGGTTGTTGGTATTTCTGTAGATGCTGAAAATATGAGTGATGTGAAGGTGAGGAAATATATAGAGAAAGTTGAAAGCGAGCTTGGATTACCTGCAGAAGATGTTCTTAAAACTCATGCAAAGAAATTACTGGATGCCGTTCTCAGAGCATAAAATCTTCAATCCTTTTCTGATGTTTTAACATATAGATTATCCTGCTCTTTGAAGCCCATTCCTTTACTCTCGTTTTTGCCTTTACATAATTCACTGCCTCATCAATACTGTCAAATTTTGTAGGTGATGATTTAAATGCCTTTCTAACAGTTTCTCTTATAACCCATACTCCTAAAGGTATCTTGTATTCAGAAGTAATTTCACGATATACTATAACTCTGGCCTGCCTACCAATCCGGTTCAAATACTCAGCCACGCCTAATCTGGCTGCATAATAAGCCCCTGTAATGTTGCTGGCATAATCTTTTCTACCATTGAAGGGTTCATAATCTTCACCTATTACAACGGAGGATGGAGAATAAAGAGAGCCTCGCATCCAGGACTCTATCATCTCATACTCCCAGGAACCGGGAAGGAGAAGTATATGAAACTCATTACCCATAAAAGAATTGAAGAAGTAAAGTATCTCACTCATTTCCTGCATATATTTGACTCTTTCCAATATTGCTCGAGAAAGTGTATCATCCACAGCTGTTATACTCCATCTTGTGGGTACCAGTTTTCTATCTCTCCCCAGAACCCCAGAAGAAAGTAGTCTCTGAAGATAATCCACGTTGTATCCGTATCTGTAGAGTTCCCTCAGAGCTCTTTCAGCTTTTAATTTTTCATCCACTACCATATCAACTTTACGTGGTATTGTAGGATTGTCCACAATATCTATTCTCCTAGGTTCTATTCTTGGTCCTGTAGGATGAAAGAACTGATCTATCTGTGGAACCTGATAAACTTTGTCCACTAGTACTTCTGTATCCACACTTTTTTCTGACATTGCGATTTCCTGCGAAGTTTCGATCATCTTCCCCCTCATTTTCTTAATATTTATCCTTCGGGCGGTTCTTATTAGCACAGAAGTTCTTCCCAAGATTTCCTCTAAACTTTTTCCATAGAGTTCTGCAGTGGATGTAAACATCTTTCTCTCATCCTCACCGATGAGAGGGCCTGCAAAAACATTTGGATAGCCACAGTGACCCACAAATATGCTGGGTGGTGACACACCGAAAATAGAAGAAGAAAATATCTTTATTCTTGGAATATAGTTCTTAACACTCTCCAGAATAGGGCACTTGGACAAACCGCACCATAATCTTCCCTTGCATCTAGTGCATAGATCACCAAACACATAAAAGGAATACCTTCGCCTCATTTATTTTTTGTGAAAAGATTATTATGCTCCTTGTTATATCGCTCACTATGGCAGAAAAAATCTGTGATGTTGAGGGATGCAATCAAACTGCAGTTAAAACAGTCGCAAGAAAGAAGGCAGAAAAGATTTTCTCTCTCAAAGGGGGGAGAAGTACCAAGGTTCATCTCTGCAAAGAGCATTATAAAGAATTTAAAAAGAAGACCAAAAAGGAGAGAGAATTAGAAAGAATAGGGTGGGTGTGAAACTCATCCTCATCCCCTATATCTGAATATATATCTCACGGGCAATCTCAACTTTTTTCCTGTCCAGTAGGGGCAGTTCACACATTTAAATCCTATAATTATTCTATCACCCTCTAATGTAGCATTCTCAATTTTCACCATCTTGCTCCCACATACCGGACAGATTTCTATATTTTCTATATTTTTATTCATTACTTTGTATCTTATTTCCATCCTAACTTTCCTGGAATTTAAGGCTATGAGCCTCATTCTTCTAGGGCCAAGTTTATAATTTTTATTTATTCTTAAAAGATGCTTCATAACCTCATCATGCAATTCTCTCTGAGATTCAACACTTCCTCTTCTCTTCAGAATCTTGAGTATAATTCTCACAACTTCATCTTCTTTTGGAATTTCATAGCCCATTGATGCAATATAATTTTTTAGGTATATAAATCTTCATCTAAGAACAAATATGCCATCCTCTGTAATATACATCCTTTTTGGTTTGGGATCATAGTCACTTCCCCTCATCTTAAGTATTCTAATGTACCTCTCATATCCTGAAGAAGTAAGGATTTTCTCTATCTTGATGACTCCAGAACTTAGAAGAGTCTCGGCTTTCAGATTCATTTCATCAGATGCCGTGATAAGTGCAGTGGCACCAATAGAAGGAAAGAAAGTGAAAAGTCTATGGACTCCCTGCATTGCTGTGGATTCATCCACCGCGAATCTCTTGAATACGGTTAGAGAATCAAGTACAACCCTATCGTATTTTTTCTCTTTTACATCATTGAGAATCTTGATGACCAAACCTTCTACACTAAGCTCTCCTCTCTCAATCCTATTCTCCACCTTGTGGGCTGCACTTATCTCGCCTTTGGCAGTTATATCCCTCACCGAAGGGGCTGTGGAGTATAGCATTTCGGATGGGACAGCATCCATCACCCTTAATCTACTGAGATTCCATCCAAATCCCAAAATCACATTCTGAAGTACAATTGATGGAGGCTTATCTACAGCTATGTAAAGGCAGTTCTCTCCATTGAGAAGCCCTTCCAGCAAAAAGCGGGCCGCAACTATTGTTTTACCCGCACCAGTGGGACCTATTAAAAGATAAGTACTCTCCTCCTTCAACCCCCCACTTAGCATCTTATCGAGGCCTGTTATCCCAAATTTTTTTCTCATACGCTTTTCCTCCTTACAAATTTGAGATAGAATTTTTCATCGACCCCGAAACCGCTTTTGGTAAGTTTAAGGGGTATATTTTCTATATCACAATTGAAGGAAGTTTTCTCAACTATTAGATTCACAACTTTGTTGGAATTCTCCATCTTCTGAAGATAAAAAACAGAGTCCATCAGAGATTTTTCTATTAAAAGATTCTCAAAATTCTCTGCAATTATAAGCACTGTGGAATGTGCATAAGTCTGAAGAAATTGTAGAAAAGAGTGCACTCCACTGAGGGAATTAAGTCCCCTCATATAGAAATACCTGAGGGAGGTTATGGAATCCACAACAATCCTATCGTACTTTCTTCTGTCAAATACATTTTTAAGAGTGGATTGTAAAGATAACACATCAGCTTCAAACATTTTCTTATTCCTTTTTAGATCCTTCATTTTTACAGGATACGCTATTGGAGTCACCTCTCTGATAGGTTTCACTTCACTCCTCCCTGAAGTTATGGGAAAAGCATCAAATATATAAATATCATCCAATAATAAATCCATATCCTCAAAATCTCTTTCAACATTCCACCCAACCTGATCGAGGGAGATGTAAAGGACATCCTCACCTCTTCTAGCTCCGTGGGAAAGATACTGCATTCCCACTATTGTTTTACCCGAGCCTGGAGGGCCATACAGCAAATTTATTGTGCCCTCCTTCAAACCTGGTATAAAGACCTCCAGATTTTTTATGCCCAAGGACACCGCTTTCATTACAATAAAGCTTATGCCTTCTCTATATTTAATATCTTCTCAGTGTCATGCTTTATCAAAGCATGGTTGCTTCCTCAGGCAAGCTTTTGTCCTGAATATCTTTTGAAAGCAGGTAGAGTGATATCACAAGGAGCATGAGAGTCAAAAGAGGCGGCAGAATGATCCACCATCGATCCCATATACCTACAAAATATGCATTGGCAATCATCCACCCCCAGGTGAGCACCATGTAGTTTCCAAATCCAAGGAAAGATATACCGACCTCCAAAAGGAGTGCCATGGCCGCACCAGAGAGGCCATAAACAATGGATATCACAGAAATTTCTGGAAATATGTGGATGAACATAATCCTCAAGTGCCCAGCGCCAGAAACTTTTGCTGCCTCTATGAAGGGCTTCTCTTTAACCACCTTTGTATAGTTTCTTACTGCCCTGGCTTCTATGGGCCATACCGCAAAAAGAGATGCCAAAAGAGTTGCATTTATATGCTGAGTTATTCCAAGCACAAAGAGCATAAGAGCTGCATAGCCTATTGCAGGTATTAAAAGAAAAGAATCTGTAATAAATCTTAAGATATCGTCTACTGGTCCTGAAAAATAACCGGCAATAATTCCAATAAAAGTACCTACAAATATTACCACAAGCATGCTTACAAATGCTATATAAAGCTCACTTCTAAATGACCAGAAAAGCTGAGAAAGAACATCCCTGCCAGCATTATCTGTACCCAGAAGATACTTTTTGCTTGGAGGTAGAGGGGTTTTCAATTCTCCAGTTGCACTGAAGATAAGTACTTTATTTCCTATGTAGGCTATAACATTACGATCTGTGTAGCCAATTTTATTTATCAATATTCCATCTGCGGGAAGCTCATAGCCCCACTGGATTTCTCCTGTGCTTAGAAGCACAAATCCTATTTTGCCGCTGGAAAATACAACAGTCAAACCATCTATGAAGGGATCCATAAAATATTTCTTTATTCCGCTTAATATCCAGGAATATCCGCCACCTATTAGATTAATCTTTCCAAAGGTATGTTGAGAAGAGATCGCATAGAGTGATTGGCCGTAAAATTCAAGATGAATTATATTTTGCTTGAAGTTGAATCTTTCAGTTATTTTGCCATCAGTGATATTTATTCTATCTATCTGCATTCCCTCAGCTACATATACAAAATTTCCTTCATAGCTGCTTAAAAATGTGGGATTGGAGGTAAAATTACCCCCTATCTCCCACATCTTGGCGCCATCATAGTATATCTTTACAAGTTTATCTGGGAATGAAAGGTAGATGGAGGTGAAATCTGTATGCATACCTATGGGACTCTCGTTTAAGAGAATGCTCCATTCCAATCTTTCAAAGGGATATACTGAATAAACGTTCAGAGCGCTTCCATTATAGACAGCAAATCCAGCAAAATAAGAGAAGGGTTGTTCCACAAGAAACAATCTGTCAACTTTCATTTCATATTCTCTTAAAAGGGATGCTTCGGTGTCATAAAAATACACAGCATCAGAGGAGTGAAATATGATGGATGTATAAGTGGAGTAATGAAGCTGATAGAGAGATGAGTAATTCTGGGCCGTTAAATTGGTTGTGTAAATCAACTTTTTATAAGAGAGATCGAAAGCCTCGAATTTGTACTGAGAGGTTATTATATATAACACATTATTTACAGCGTTTACTCTTAATATTCTCTCTTTTAAAGTTATATTATCCAAGATCTTGGGAGCAAATATGTCCTGAGGTGGGGCCCTGTAGTAAAGAGGATTTGGCAGATTGAGGTAAGGAACTATTACAGCTATTATAACATACATTATTATTATTGCAGCACTTATTTTTCCGACGGTTGAAAGTTTTATCTTTCTTCTCTCTCTTTTTCTCATCTTCTCACCCTGGGATCAAGAGCAAATAGGAGTGTATCTGCCAGTATTGAGCCCGTTATCATCACAAAGGATAGATATACCAGAGCAAGCTGAACCTCAAATGGGTTTCCTTTCGTAGTTCCAACGAAGAGTAGATATACCATTCCCTTAATCTTGAATATGACTTCCACAAAAAGCTGTGCTGTGAGGATCCATCCAAAATTCAAAACAGAATCCGTTATTATGGGGATTAAAGAGGTTCTTCTCACCAGTTTCCTTATTTTCTTTTTCTCCGCCCCCACAGCTTTGAAGGTGAAGACATAGGGTGCTCGGTATTCCCGTATGGCCACGTTTTTGGTGAGCAAATAGGGTTTTGCTATTGTCAAAAAAGATAGGATAAATGCTGGGAAAATCAGCCGCAGATACTCTAAACCATTCTGGAAGGGAGTGACGAGAAAGATATAGAAAGAGTTGTTAAATTGGGAGAGTCTCAAAAATAGAAGTGCTGCTATAAATGTTGGGATAGAATAAAGTACGAGAAATATGATGGCAGGGAGATCGAGCTCTCTTTTTTTCCCTGAAAATGTACCCAGATAAGTGGATACAAAATAGGAGAGAAAAGTTGATATGGAAAAAATGTAGGCGGATTTAATCATTCCCTCTTTAAGATCCCCAAGGGAGAATTTCTGGTCCCAGTTGAGAGAAGTGAGAAGCTTACCTGTAAACACACTTTCCCACCAGTGGTAAAATTGCACGTACCAAGGTTTATCAAGATTGTAAAGCTTCACAAGAAATAATCTGGAAGATATGGGTGCCAAGCCCGCTACTCTTGCCTCCAAAGATGGACCCAGAACCCAGAGAAAGTAGAAAATTATCGTGAGGGTAATAAAAAGAGCTATTAAGTTGCGCACAAGACTACCCACAATCAGATTCACTATTCTTCTTTTTACATGCCTTCTCTTATAGGAGATGTAAATAAAGGCGCCAAAAATTATTCCCAGGAGACTATAAACCTCCCAGCTCATCCAATAGTACTTATCTTCTCTTAGCTTGAGGATAAAGCCTTTTTCGAAGACACCTTCAACCATATTATTTTCCAATTTCACATCTCTGAGAGAGGAAGATATATAGCTCCATCCATCTGGAAGATGAAAAGATAAAGAACCACTCCAGTTTTTTTTAAGTTCAAGAGTATGATGCCATGTTC
>JAGHBQ010000073.1 GCA_021160945.1 Thermoplasmata archaeon | reverse complement strand
TATCTTCATGGCGGAGATTGGAAACTTATAAGAGATACTCTTAAAAAGATAGGTGCGCCGACAACTGCGAGGGAACTTGGTGTGGAGGAAGAGGATATAATTAGTGCACTAACTATGGCCCATACCATTAGGGATAGATACACAATACTGGGAGTGAGGGGCCTTGCGAGAGAGGCAGCGGAAAATCTGGCAAAAATCACTGGGGTTATAGGGAGGTGATATAATGATAACCCTGATAGGGCAAAGCCTAGCAAAGGAGGGCCTTGAGTTTCAGTATCGTGGCCCTCTGCTGGAATGCCGCAGCTGCAAACTGAAGAACGTGTGCTTTAATCTTGACGAAGGGAAGTGGTACCGCATAACGAAAGTTCGGGATAAGGAGCATGAGTGCAAGATTCATGAGGGTGGCAAGGTAGTCACTGTAGAGGTGGAAGAGATCCCTGTGCCAATAGCAATAAGCGCGAAGAATGTTGTGGAAGGAGAGACGATAACATACAAGCCCATCAACTGCAGAGAGCATACATGCGAGTACTACCACTTCTGTCATCCTCTTGGTCTGAGAGATGGTTTCAAAATAAAGATAGTGAAAGTGGTGGACGATATTGAATGCAAAGGGAATAAGAAGAACTTGAAGAAGGTTCTGGTTACATGGTAGAGCTCGGACTTGTTGGAAAACCAAACGTGGGAAAGAGCACATTCTTCGCTGCTGCAACCATGCATACTGTGGAAATCGCAAATTATCCCTTCACAACTATTGAAGCAAACAGAGGTATAGGTTATGTTAGAAAGCCGTGCCCCCATGTGGAGCTTGGTGTACCCTGCAATCCCCGCAAATCTTTGTGTGTTTGTGGAACGCGCTATATACCTGTGGAGATCATAGATGTTGCAGGCCTTGTGCCTGAGGCTCATGCTGGCAAAGGTCTTGGTAATAAATTTCTCGATGATCTCCGACATGCCAATGCACTTATTCATATAGTGGATGCCACGGGAGCCACAGATGCGGAAGGAAATTTTCTGCCCCCAAAATCACGTGATCCCTGGGAAGATGTGAACTTTCTGGAAAAGGAAATAGCTTACTGGATAGCGGGTATAATTGGGCGTGGGTGGATAAGAATTGCCAGAAGGCTTGAGGCTGAGAAAATAAAGATTGAGGTGGCACTATCTGAGCGTTTATCTGGACTGAATATAGGAGAAAGAGAAATACACACTGCATTAAACAATGTGGATTTAAAAAAGTCACCCACAAAATGGAACGACATGGACATTCTTCATCTCTCTTTTGAGATAAGAAGAATTGCCAAGCCCATGGTGATAGCAGCCAACAAGGCGGATGCTGCCGATGAAGAATATCTGAGTTCTTTCATAAAGAAGGCAAAGGAAAGGGGATATTATGCGATACCTGTTTCAGCAGATTATGAGCTTGCCCTTAAAAAAGCGGCAAAAGCGGGTCTGATAAGCTATAATCCTGGAGATGAGGATTTCGAAATTATCCAGGAAGACAGATTAAATCGGAGACAGTTAAATGCGTTGGAAAAGATAAGAGAGTTCATGCGAAAATTCGGAGGCACTGGGGTGCAGAAGATCATAGAGTACACAGTATTCAACCTTTTACGTATGATAGCGGTGTATCCTGTGGAAGATGAGAATAAATGGACCGATAAAGATGGCAATGTTCTCCCTGATGTTTATCTTTTCCGCGAAGGCAGCACTGCCATAGATCTCGCGTATAAAGTTCACACCGAACTTGGAGAGAATTTCATAAGAGCAATTGATGGTAGAACCAAGAAGATTCTGGGTCATGATTATCCTCTTCAGGATGGGGATGTGATCAAAATAATCGCCAGAAGATAGAAGAAAAGATATATCCCTGAGCCCATGGGGAATTATGGAGCTATTCGTTGCATTCGTGGAACCGCAGTTCATGGGTAACATTGGCTTTCTGGCAAGAGCTATGGCCAATTTCTCTTTAAAGAATCTCATTCTTGTGAATCCCCCGCCACTGGATAAGGATGCCTACAGGTTTGCAAAACATGCAAGATATATAGTGGATAATGCAATAATTATGAAAAGCTTTGATGAGCTTAGAGAATTTTTAGACTGTGCAGTGGCCACAAGTGGAGTGGATACAGCTTCACCCAAGAAATTCAAGAGAATATCCCTTACGCCGCGAGAATTTGCCTCTCGCCTTGCCTCCTTGAGTGGTAAGGTAGGTGTAATATTTGGCCGTGAAAATTACGGGCTGTTTAATGAGGAGATAGAGAAATGTGACCTACTTGTAAAGGTACCTACCAGCGAGGAATATCCCATAATGAATATCACCCATGCGGCAGCTGTGATTTTTTACGAGATTTACCTGAAAATGAGAGAAAATCAGGAAATAGGGGAAAAGCCAGTAGCAGAAAGCTTAGAGTTGGATCTTCTCAACAGTAGATTTTCCACCATTCTTGAGCTTATAAATTTCCCCAAGCATAAGAAGAAGAATACAGAAGTTATGTTTCGCAGGATAATGGGAAGAGCCATGCTCACCAAATGGGAGTATCACAGTATGATGGGGGTTTTCAGGAGAATAATTTACGCTCTCGAGAATTTTTCTTGTGTAAATCAGGAGAAAATCGGAGAAGAAATCAAGAAAAGAGGACAGGATAATGGAAAAAGAGAATAAATGGGAAGAGCTACCTAGTAATAACCAGGTCTTCGGGAGCCAGAGCGGGAGGAAAAATTTTATAGAGGTATTGCATTATACATAAT
>JAGHBQ010000142.1 GCA_021160945.1 Thermoplasmata archaeon | reverse complement strand
GAATTATGAATATTGAAGATGCACCGAGAATTATCAGGTAAAGGAGAAGAAGCGTGGTGAATTCTTTTATCCCATGCTCCTCCTCCCCCCTCCTCTCTTGATAGAACACCCCATAGGAGTTGAGCTTCTCTTTAAGGGCATTGTAATCTTTTGCCCGAACAAATACACCACTCATCTCACTTTGATTCACATCTCCATTCACCATCATGGCATTGTCCATGTGGAATGTGGAGGGAATGGCATACATTATGCATCCTATCCTGTACTCCCTTGTCTCTGTTTTTTCTTCCATCCCATCATAAGATGGCAGAGTTACCAGAATTCTGTCTCCGACATGCAAGTTGTATTCTCTTGCAAAATGGTCGGATATTGCAACTTCATCGGATTTTAAAGAGCCTTCTTTAATTAAGTATTCCAAAGGATATACCGTGGCTGAAAAGTTCTCAAAATTCACTGTCATTATGTTTATCATTGAAGAATAATACCATCCCTCATTGAGAGAATAGGGCGCAAAACTACTCACATTGGGCGAACTCTGAAGAAGTGTGAGATTTATCTTCTCGCCCACATTAAAATCTCCACCTACAAAGATAACTTCAGAAACCTCTGTAAATTTTTCTTGGGAATCTACGGTAACTGAGATGAATGTGGATAGAGTAAGAAGAAAGGCGAGAATGAAAGCAAGATGGGCAACGTTTTTGGGGTTTCGCCTCACACTCTTTTTCACTATATCCCCTGAAGTTCTCATAAATTTTGACACTCCTCCTGCAATTATCTCGTACACTCTTGGAAATCCGAGTGTGATAAGCCTTGTTGTGCCCAGGGGAAGATAGATGAGAATGATGGGGAACATAAACATCAGGGTGACAAGTATAATACCCAAAAGTATTGCTATGAGAGTTAAACCATAGGTGTTGGAATAATTGTTGAGAAGGTATATTCCTATGATGAGATATGTCCACATCACACCCACTGTTACAATGTCCTTAGTTGCATTATACTCTGGTTTTTTGAATTTCCCAGAATAATGACTTATGAGCTCTATTAGAGGTGTGGTTGCGATCTTTTTCCAAGGTTTGTAAAGGGCTATAAAGAATAGAGAGATGGAGATGGCAATGGATATAATAAGATACTGGAAACCCCAGTCCACTACGAAGAATGGTAGGTGGAAAAGGCTCTCATTGGAAAGATATGCAATGAGCTCTCCAAGTAAGTATCCAATAATCCCACCCAAAATCCCGTAAACCAAGCCCTCCATTAGCAACAATTTGAATCTCTGTAGATTTGTTGCTCCTCTTATTCTCAAAATGCCGAACTCTCTCCTTCTTTCAAAGAGTTCGATCTCTATGCCCACTTTGGAGAGGTATGCTCCCATGACTATCACAGGCAAGGCAAAAATTAAGGTGGATACCGCAGAGAAGGAATTAAAGAAGAAATCACCAATGGCATCAAAGATGCGTATATCCTTTCCTCCATTTTCCAGTGTTATATCTTGTGCTTCAGCTTCTACACCTTGCAATTTTTTCCTCACTTCTTTCATATCCATAGAGGATATGAGATACTGGGGATCAATTTTAATGCCCAGAGATAATCGCACATCTGAGAACTGAGCTATGGTATCAAGGGTTGTGAGGACAAGTGAAAAGGAGGCTTTAGCCTCGTATGATTCAGGATTCTCATAACTAATTTCCATCGTGTTAGAGAGTATGCCCACAACATGAAATGTGATGTTAAGAGGAGCTCCAAAAGATATCTCATCTCCTACACTAAAGTTGTTTAATTCTGCATATTCTGGTGATATTGCAATCTCATTTAACTTCTGAGGATATCTTCCCTCCCCAATTGAAGGAAAGGACATATTTATGAGATAGATCAAGTCCATCACAAGCGTATCATTAAATAAAGAAACTTCAGCGTCTCCCATAATCCTTTTCACATGGGTGATGTCATCTATCTTTTTTAGCACATTCTCTAAATTTTTCCCATCAAGAGAGCAATAGAGTCTGAAATGATAATTCATCTTCTCTAGAGTAGTGAAGACCTCCACCTTGCTCTCATTGTTTCCTAAGGTGAATGAGGAGAAAATTATTGCTGTGGCGAGAATCACGCCAATCGCTGTACTGAGAAACCTTTTTTTGGAGATAATCCTCATTGAGCCCAAATCATGGATGGGGTATAAAATATTTATCCTTGAATATCTCCAACTTTTTCCAATTATGCCACAAAGTGTATCTCTAATTTTAAACTCTGGCATTTCACTCGACAACTTAGGTATATCTGAAATCGGCAAAAGAGGTAAGCATGTTTAGATACTTTGTTCATGGCGCTTTGGCCTCCCAATTACATATATCGTTTGCGCAGATAATCCCTGATATTACCACTGCTTCTATTCCTCCTCCCGGAAAAGTGGATGCACTTGCCAAATACAAGCCCTTTATTGGCGTTTTAAAGTATGG
>JAGHBQ010000157.1 GCA_021160945.1 Thermoplasmata archaeon | reverse complement strand
GAATTGTATTTGCTGAGAAATTGCTAAAAAAGAATGTGGCAGTGTTTCCAGGCATTGCTTTCGGAGACTATTCAAGTTTCATAAGGATCTCTCTGGCTGGGAAGAGATGGAAGGAAGGGTTAGAGATCATAGGGAGGGAGATGGATGCAAGTGGGCATCGTGGGCTGCGGTAAAATGGGGAAGATGCTGAGAGTATTTTTGGAAAAGGCAGGATTAAGGGTATATCTTTGCAGTGGAGAACGCTCCTCGCTCCAGAAGCTTTGGAGGATTTCAGATATAATTATTCTGGCCACCTCCCTCAAGGAGATTAAGAATACTCTGGAAGAGATTTTGAAAATAGCCATGATGGAGCCAAGAAAGGTTCTGGTGATGGATATTGCAACTTTTAAGTCCGATCTTTTCCCCATATATTCTCACTTTCCCGACGAGGTGGAGGTTGCAAGCATTCATCCCATGTTTGGTGTGGGTGTGAGAGATCTCAAAGGACAGCTATTTCTGGTGGTTCCCATCGAAGGCAGAGAGCGAGGAGCTGAAAGTGCCGCGAACTTTATAAAAGCACTGGATGGAGAGATACAATTCGTCGAGTCAGCTGAGCATGATAGGCTCATAGGGTTTACTGTTGGAGTTCCTTACTTTATAGGTCTATCTTATCTCTCCTTCTCTATAGAGAGGGCGCTTGGGAAGTATGGTGGGACCTCTCATAAATTTTTAACTCTCTATGGGAAATTTGTTTTGAACGACTCTCCTGAATTCATAAGGGAAGTTCTTTATCGCTCTAGAAAAGAAATAGATGAGTTCATCTCATTCCTTCAAAAAAGAGAAGAAACGAGCGTATTTGAAAAAATAAGTGAAAAAATAAGTATTAAAGATATTAAGGAGGCATATGAAAGGCTCTGCAGCATACTTTAAGTTGAGAGATGGCCATTATTTATAGGCTAAACCTTTAAATAATTCAACCCCTCTACCCAGCTTAGGTGATGGTGATGCCCAGCCAATTTATGAAGGAGGGGATGCCCTCCCAATATGGAAAGCGTACCATGGATGTGATGCCCAGCCAATGGGCATAAGCATACAGGATATTCTCGAATCTGCTGAGATGAGAGCAGAATTTTTAAGGATTCTACGTACATTGACCCTTCGTGCCCTCAATAATACGCAGATTTTAATTCTCAGAAAACTGCAGATGGAATATGTAAAAGAGAGAATCAATAGTGATGAAAATGGAAAGTCTCTTAACGCAATTCTAGAGGACATTGGGAGAAGACACAGAAAATCTCTTTCAACACTGAAGATGAACGCCAAAATTCTCAAGGAACTCGGATTGATTGAGTATGGTGAAAAGCATCAGAGAAAGCCTGTGAGATTGACTGATATGGGGATGGCTATTCTGGAGCTTCTGGAGGTGATTGAATGACCCAAGAAATTGTCTTGCTCAAGATTTCCAAAGATTACAAGAGCAAAAGTGTAATTGATATTCAGGGTGTGAGATTTGGAGAAGATTTTGTGATCATCGCCGGCCCATGTTCTGTTGAAAGCCCGGGACACATAGAGAGAACAGCGAAATTTCTCAGTGAGATGGGTATAAAAGTGCTGAGAGGAGGAGCGTATAAGCCAAGGACTTCTCCGTACTCGTTTCAGGGATTTGGAGAAGAAGCTTTAAGATGGATGAGAAAAGCTGCCGATGAATATGATATGCTTGTTGTTAGCGAGGTTATGGACACAAGGAAAGTGTCTCTGGTGGAGAAGTATGTGGACATAATACAGGTTGGCTCACGCAACTGCCAGAACTATGAACTGCTCAGAGAAGTAGGAAAAAGTGATAAACCTGTGTTGCTGAAAAGAGGATTTGGAAATACCATAGAGGAGTGGCTTTATGCAGCGGAATACATACTATATGGAGGAAACGAGAATGTGATTCTATGCGAAAGAGGGATAAGAACATTCGAGAGGGCAACAAGGTTCACTCTTGATATCTCTGCAATACCGGTAATAAAGGAACTCAGCCATCTTCCGGTGATTGTGGATCCCTCACACGCTGCCGGAAAAAGGAATCTTATAATACCACTCAGCAGGGCGGCTCTTGCGGTAGGGGCTGATGGCATAATGGTTGAAGTTCATCCACAGCCAGAAAAGGCGTTATCTGACGGAAAGCAGAGCCTTAATTTCCAGGAGTTTCACGAACTCATGGAGGAAATGAAAAGATGGATATCAAGATAGGAAGGGGTACAGTTTCAAATCTCAGAGATATCGTGGATGAAATGCGACCATACAAGGTTGCAGTGATCACTGATAGTAATGTGGCAAGATTGCACATGGAGGCTCTTGGAGATCTGAAAGCAGTTCACATAATTCTCCCTCCGGGTGAGAGAGCAAAGAGCATTGAAGCAGCCATACATATCTGGAAAAAGATGATAAGTGAAGAGTTCACAAGAAAATCCCTTGTGATAGGTTTTGGTGGAGGAGTGATAACAGATCTTGCAGGATTCGTTGCGTCCACTTTCATGAGGGGTCTACCGCTTATTCTTCTGCCAACCACGCTTATTGCACAGATAGATGCCGCCATTGGGGGTAAAACAGGTATCAACTTTGAGGGGAAGAATATAATAGGGACATTCTATTCTCCCGAACGTATATTAATCGATCCAGATTTTTTAAAGACATTGCCTCCAGAAGAATGGAAAAATGGATATGGTGAGCTGGTGAAATACGCAATTCTCAGTAGAGAAATCTATGAAATGCTATGGAAAAAGAAGGACGTGGATGAGGAAGTCATAAGGTTGTGTGTGAATTACAAAATTGGCGTGGTGAAAGAAGACATGAGAGAGCAAGGAAAAAGAAGAATTCTGAATCTTGGGCATACTTTTGCCCATGCCCTGGAAAAGTTATCGGGATACACAATAAAACATGGTATTGCAGTGGCTCAGGGACTAAGATTCGCTGGAATATTATCTCGCAAGCTTTATGGATTTGATCCAGCACCTCTGAACTCTCTGCTAGATGCTTTTGATATTAGCCTCTCCCTCTCTTTTAAACCCAGAGAAATCCTGAGTGCAATGAAAAATGATAAAAAATTCTGGTATGGAAAAATGGTTTTCGTTCTTCCGATGGATATTGGAAGGGTGATTATAGAAGAGGTTCAAGAGAATCTTATTCTTGAAACGTTGGAGGATATGCTATGCTCGCAGGTATAGTGGTGGCAGGAGATCCCGTGGAGGCTTTGAAAAAAATTGAAAAAAATCCTATGGAGCTGTATGAGATAAGGGTTGATGCGATGCACACTTTAGAAAATTTTGAGCTTCTGGAAAAGCATAAAAATAGGTTGATTTTGACTGTGAGAAGAATTGAAGAAGGAGGATTTCGAAAACTCACTGAAAGGAAGAGGAAAGAAATATTCGAGAGGATATTGGAGATATCGCCTAGATATGTGGACATAGAACACCGCTCATCCATAAAGGAAGAGGTTATGAGAGTGGCAAAGAAGAGAGATGCGGAAATAATTTTGTCCTATCACAATTTTCAGGAGACTCCCTCTTTTGATATTTTAAGAAGAATCGTGGATAAAATGAAGGAAGGTGATGTGAAAAAAATTGTTACTATGGCAAGAGATTTTGAGGATAACGTCAAGCTTCTGAGAATATACGAGGTGGATAAAAACGCAGTGGCCTTTTGTATGGGATCCAGAGGTAAGCTCTCTCGCCTTTGCAGCTATTTTCTGGCACCGTTTACTTATGTTCCTCTCGGAGATTCTATTGCTCCGGGTCAGATTTCCTTACAAGAATTTTTAATGGCGCTGAGGGTGGTGGAAAAATGAGTGGTGGCAAATTGTACGGGCTCATTGGCAGAAATGTGGAAAATTCTTTGAGTCCAGTGATACACAACGCTCTTTTTAAAAGATATGGCATAGATGCATTTTACACAAAGATATCCTCTGATAGTATAGGAAATGCAATGAAAAAAGTGAAAGAACTCGATTTTAAGGGTATTAACATAACCATGCCCTACAAGGAGCAAGTGATTTCCTATCTTGATGAGTTGAGAGGAGATGCGGAGATAATCAGGGTAGTAAACACCGTGAAAAATGAAGATGGAAGATTTGTGGGATACAACACCGATGGTATAGGTGCTCTCAAAGCTCTCAAAAGATTCACAAATTTGATAGGGAAAAAGGTACTCATTCTCGGTGGTGGTGGGGCTGGAAAATCCATAGCTTATTCTCTCTCCAAATTAGCAGAGGTAACTGTACTGGATAGAAAAGAGAGCAGAATAAAGGAAGTGGAAAAAATAGGAGTCAAAGGTGGACTTCTTAACAGAGAAAATCTGAGAAACTTGATTGAGGAAGTGGATATACTTATCAATGCCACTCCTGTGGGGATGAAGGGTGATGAAAGCCTTGTTCCGGGGGAATTTTTACGAGAAGATATGGTGGTTATGGATATTGTCTATGCTCCCTTACAAACAAGGCTTTTGAAGGATTCTATAGAGAGGGGATGCATTACGGTGGATGGTTTATGGATGCTTGTGGAGCAGGCGGCTGAAAGTTTCAGAATATGGACAGGAATGGAGGGGGATCCGATATTTATGAGGAAAGTAGCGATGGAGGCATTGAAATGATTGCTGTGGCACATTCCGCAGTAACGGTGGTTAACGCTCTCGCCTCATGGAAGGGTGCTGCTCTAGGGATAAATTTAAAAGTTAAGGCGAAAGCAGAAATAAAAGAGGAGGATATAGATGTAAAAATAAAAGTCAGAGGAAAAGATTATCATGATGTGAGTCTTGTAAAAGAAGTTGTGAAAGTTATTAGAGAGCGTACAGGCATGAATTTTGGAGTGAAAATAAACATAGATTCAGAGATTCCAGTTGCTAAGGGACTAAAGAGCAGTTCTGCAGTAGCCAATGCTGTCACGGTAGCAATATTAAAAGCTCTGGATATTCATTTGGGAGATGAAGAAATTTTGAAAATAGGTGTGGAAGCTGCAAAGAGGGCCAGAGTTACTCTAACAGGAGCATACGACGATGCCTGTGCCTCGTATTTTGGAGGACTGGTCTTCACTGACAACAGAAAGATGTCTCTATTAAAAAGAGAGAGAATATCCTCTCTCCCAGTGGTTCTTCTTGTTCCATCTCATAAAGTGGAAACATACTCTCTAAGACATATAGATTTCAGTGTAATAAAAGATTCTGTGGAAAGGATATTTCATATGGCTTTTCGCGGAGAATGGAGATACGCATCCTTCCTGAATGCTCTGGCATATGCATCTCTTCTGGGATATGATATAGAGCCAATTTTGGAGGCGTATTCACTTGGAGCCACTGTTGGATTATGCGGAAAAGGTCCCGCTCTATTTGCCATAACAGAAGAGCCAGAGATGATCCAGAATGTATGGAATGGAATGGGTGAAATAATAAAAACGGAGGTCTTCGGATGATCATTGAATCTGTTGAAGAAGTAAGGGGTAGAATAGATGCCCCTCCTTCCAAAAGCTATACACATCGCGCCTTTTTCACAGGATTTATCTCTGGGGAAATGGAGGTTAAAAATCCCCTGAGATGTGATGATACAGAAGCAACTATAGAGGTTCTGCGGATGCTTGGGGCGAAGATATCATGGGGTGGGATAGAATATGTAAATCCTCATCCTGGAAGACTTAGTGCTCGCAAATCAGGGGCCACTGCAAGATTCTCTCTTGGAGTTTCATCTCAAATTTTGGGGACTACCCTCGTAAACGGCTCTTCACAACTGAGAAGAAGACCTATGGGGGCGCTGTTAAATGCACTTAGAGAGCTCGGAGTTGAGATAAGGGATTCTCAGGGATATCTCCCAGTGATCGTTAAGGGCAAGAAGATAAAGAAAAATAGTGTGAAGATTGATGCTTCTATATCTTCTCAGTTTGTTTCCTCACTCCTATTCTTAGGTGCAAAAAAGGGCGAATTTGTTATTGAAGTAAAAAATCTGGTCTCTAAGGGATATGTGGATATGACCATAGAAGTTCTGAAAGAAGCTGGTGCAAAGATTTCAATGGAGGAAGATAGAATATATGTTGAGCAGGGTCCGAAGGGCGGAAAATTTCACATACCTGGAGATTACTCATCGGCATCTTTTTTCCTTGTGGCAGGAGCAATATTTGGAAAGGTGAAGGTGGAGAACCTAAGAAAAGATTTTCAACCTGATGCAAGAATAGTGGATATTCTTGAAGCGTTTGGTGCAAAGGTTAGAAGAGATTCCAGTTTTGTAGAGGTAATGCAAGGAGATCTGCATGGGGGGGAAGTAGATTGTAGAAATCATCCGGATCTATTTCCAATACTTGCGGTTCTTGGTGCTTACTCGAAGGGAACAACTGTATTGAAGGCTCCTCATCTGAGATATAAAGAAAGTGATAGAATAAGAAGTATGGTTATTGAGTTGAGAAAAATGGGTGCAGATATTAAAGAGTTAAGAGATGGGGTTTTGATACAGGGTGGCAGAACTCTCCGCGGAGGAATTTTAGATTCCCATGGAGATCATCGGATTGCCATGGCTTTAAGCATTGCAGCACTGGGGGCCAAAGGGAGAAGCATGATAATAGATGAAAGATGCGTGGAGAAATCATATCCGCAATTTTTTAGAGATCTAAGGAGGATTGCATATGATGGGTAAACTTCTTCGCTTTTCCATATTTGGAGAGAGTCATGGCAAGGTGGTTGGTTGTCTTATAGAGGGTATGCCCCCAGGAATAGAAGTGGATACTACAGAAATTAAAAAAGATCTTGAGAGAAGATGGGGTGTTAGAGAATCATCATCTTCAAGAAGAGAGGAAGATATACCTGAGATCCTTTCAGGAGTCTTCAGAGCTCATACTACTGGAGCGCCCATAGCAATAATTCTGAAAAACAGGGATGCGAAATCCTCCTACTATGAGGAGATAAAATATACACCACGTCCGGGACATAGTGATTATACAGCTAAAGTTCGATATTTTGGATACAATGATTATCGTGGAGGAGG
>JAGHBQ010000175.1 GCA_021160945.1 Thermoplasmata archaeon | reverse complement strand
TGCAGATATAATAGGAATGACTCTTGTCCCCGAGGTACAGCTTGCGAGAGAGTTAGAGATGTGCTATGTTACAATAGCAACTATCACAGATTACGATGTGTGGGCAGAGAAGCCAGTAACCACAGAAGAAGTTCTGCGTGTGATGAAAGAGAATGAAGAGAAAGTTAAGAAAATCCTTCAGGAGGGTATACCCAAGATACCCGTGGAGAGAAATTGTCCCTGCAAAGATTCACTTAAGGGCGCAGAGATATGAAGATCGAAACAGAAAATCTTACAAGAAAGACGGCTTTTGCTCTCTTTTATAATATTTTTAGTGCAGCTTTGGGCTATGTTGCCCTTTTCTATGTTATGAGGTCCGTGGGACAGACTGGATGGGGTATTGTTGGTTCTGCTATGGGTCTTGTTGGCCTCCTTGCTATTCTTTCAGATCTAGGTAGCTCAAGCACCCATGTGAAAAAAGTAGGAGAAGGAGGAGATATCGAGAAGAAAAATGGTACCTATATCACGCTAAAATTGATATTCACAAATCTTTTCGTGGTGGTTACTCTCCTAGCCATTTACCTTGCTAACTATCTTGGGTTTAAATTTGAAAGCGAATATCTGAGAAATGCTGTTATTTTAATGATTTTCTACTACTATCTTTTCTCTCTTTCAAAAATATTTAAGACCATATTAAGGGCTTACATGAAAACCTCCCATGCTCTTCTCCCAGATTTTGTAAGGGTTATCGTTCAAGATATTTTCCTCATAGTTTTTTCTATGTACTGGATAATAAATCCCTCTGCTCCTCCTGAGAAAATTGGTGTTCTCTTTGTCTATGGCTATATAATTGCTGCATTTGCCCAACTTCTCACATTTATCTTTATTATTCGGGATCTCAAGGTGAAGAAACCTTCTATAGAATTAATTAAATCCTATCTTATATTTTCCATACCTCTAATCTTTCTGGGCGTAGTTGGTACGATTCAAGCTAATACCGATAAGGCCATGCTACAGTTCTTCTGGAACACCAGAGAGGTAGGAGCCTATTTTGGTATCCAGAAACTCATTGTTCCACTTACTACTCTCAGTACTGCACTGAACTTTGTTATCTTTCCCGCCCAATCACACAATTACAATCGGAATAGAAAAAGATTTATGGAAATCACCTACACTGCTGAGAGATATGCATCTCTTCTTATCCTGCCCCTTATATCCTTCATCTTTGTTCTTGCGCCGGAAGTGCTCAATTTGTGGAAAAAATCTCTTATACCATATACAACTGTGCTCAGAATCCTTTTAATTTACTCCTTCTTTTATGTACTCAATACTCCTTATTCTTCCCAGCTCGTTTCCGCTGGACATCCAAAGGAGAACTTGAAAGCAGGCGCAGTTCAGGCTATCCTAAATGTTGTTCTGAATGCCATATTCATTCCAACATCCTTGCTCTCAATACCCTTGCTTGGAATGAAGAGTGTGGGTGCTGCCCTAGCCACCTTGCTCTCCCTCCTCGCAGGATTTTTCCTCCTGCGCTTTCGCGCCTACAAAATTTTGGGAACTAAATTCAATAGGAAGATCTTGCTACATATATTTGCATCCTTTTTATCTGGTTCATTTCTTTATTTCCTCAATCGCTATGTTTACCACTTTGTGAGATTTTATGAGCTGGCCTTAGCAGCGGTTATATTTTCCCTCATATATATTGGTCTTCTTCTACTAATGAAGGAATTGACTCTAAAAGAATTGGAGAAAATTGTGAGGAAATTGTTGAATTTGCATTAATAGCAAAAAATCATTCAAAAAGCTCTCTATATCCTGCTTTTTCAGCATCTTCACTGAACTTTTTTACACCTTCTTCCGTTTTGGGATGGAGAAGCATTTGTTCCAGCACCTGGAAGGGTATCGTGGCGATATGCACTCCTATCATGGCTACTTCGCGTACCTGCCTGGGATTGCGTATGCTTGAAGCTATGACCTCCGTCTCATACTCGTAATTCTCCAGGAGCATCACTGTTTTCTCAACGAGGTCTGCCCCGCTTCTTATCCCGTTATCATCTACACCCTTTCCGTCCCATGGATAGTAATCTCCTTTTTGAAAATCTTTACCTCGAATCATTCTAAGCTTACTTTCGCGAATATAATCGTCTATGCGTCCAGCAAATGGACTGACATATCTAGCCCCTGCTTTAGCAGCCAGTAGAGCCTGTTCTGGAGTCATCACGAGAGTGCAATTAACTGGAATGCCTATCTCGCTAAGGGTTTTAATAGCTTTCAGCCCCTCATAGTAACCGGCGTAGGTGTTAATTGGAATTTTTATTACCACATTGTGGGCTATATCATTGAATTTTTCATACAGTATCTTTGCCTCATCAACCATATCCTCAGCCTTGAGGCTCATAACTTCAAGGCTTACAGGCTTTCCTTCTCCCACACTGCGAAGAATTTCTGCTACATACTCTTCCAGACTCATATTCCTCTTTTCCTCTTCTACGGCTTGTCTTATAAGCGAGGGATTGGTGGTTACACCATCCACAATACCCCATGACATAGCTTCCTTTATCTCACTCAGTTTTGCAGTATCCACAAATATCTTCATTTCTTCACCTCCAGAAGCTTTTTAGCAGCATTATATATTCCGGCATCGTCCATTTCATAATATTTAAGCAACTCGTTCCATTTTCCGCTTCTACCAAATTTATCGGGCATTCCTACCCGAAGCATCCGGACAGGATAATTTTCAACAAGTACTTCAGCTACCCGTGAGCCAAGGCCGTTATAAATATTGTGGTCCTCCGCAGTTACTATTGCTCCCGTTTTGCGGGCATATTTAATAATCAAATCTTTATCTATCGGCTTGATGGTGCTCATATTTACTACCGCGGCGCTTATTCCATCCTTTTCCAATCTCTCAGCAGCTAGAAGAGCATAGGATACCTCTATCCCTGTAGCTATTAACGTTATATCATCACCATCCTTCAGAACTGCACCCCTTCCAAAGATAAATTCGTCATCCTTAGAGGTTATGTTGGGCAAAGAAGGTCTGGTGAGACGCACGTAAAAAGGTCCATATTCATAGGCCACGAAGCGGATAACTCTACGAACTTCGTTTGAATCCACCGGAACTATTACCCTGAAATTTGGCAGTCCGCACATCAATCCTATATCTTCAATCATCTGGTGAGAGGCTCCATCTTCCCCTACGGTTACACCTCCATGGGTGGCAACTATTTTCACATTCAGGCGAGGGTAAGCAATGCTCTGTCTTACCTGATCATAGGCACGCCCAGTAGCGAATACAGCAAAAGATGATGTAAAAACTGTTTTACCACTCCTTGCCAGCCCTGCAGCAATACCCATCATATTCTGTTCCTGCAACCCTAAGTTGAAAAATCTCTCAGGGAATTTTTTCCCAAACATCGCAGTTTTTGTTGAAGTGCTCAGATCAGCATCAAGCACCACTATATCTTCTCTCTCCTTTCCAAGCTCCACAAGAGTTTCGCCGTATGCCTTCCTCGGAGATTCGTATTCCCATTTCATATCTCTCTCCTCTCTTCTTCTATTTCTTTCAGAGCTTTATTATATTCCTCCTCATCTTGGGGGGGTTTGCCATGATACTTTGCTGTATTCTCCATATAGCTCACACCTTTACCTTTCACTGTATGGGCTATTATGACGGTAGGTCTTCCATCCACTTCTTTTGCCACTTCCAGGGCTCTTATTATCTGAACTACATCATGACCATTAATGCTTAGCACCCTCCAGCCAAATGCGTTCCATTTTTCTTCCAAAGGATCTAAAATCACCATCTTATCCGTAAAATCATCCAATTGAATTTTATTGCGATCTACTATTGCGATAAGATTATCCAATTTACGAGTCGCTGCAGTCATAGCTGCTTCCCAGATATTTCCCTCCTCAATTTCACCATCACCAAGTAAGGCATATACCTTGTAGCTCTTTCCATCTAATTTTGCAGCAAGCGCCATCCCTATAGCCGCACTCAATCCCTGACCTAAAGAACCTGTACACATATCCACTCCCGGAACCATTAGGGATGGGTGCCCCTGCAGCCTTGAGCTCAATTTTCTGAAGCTCACTAGCTCTTCTTCAGAGAAAAAGCCGCGAAGTGCTAGAGCAGCATAATATGCAGGAGATGCATGACCCTTGCTCAGCACAAATCTGTCACGTTCTTCCCATTCAGGATTTTTTGGATCCACATTCATCTCATGAAAATATAGGACAGCAAATATTTCTGCAGCACTTAGAGAGCCACCAGGATGTCCCGATTGTGCAGCATAAACCATCTTTATGGTCAGTTCTCTTATTTTATTGGCTATAAGCTTCAACTCTCGAATTTTCTCAGGAGAAATATCACTCATTATAGGGGTTATTTTCCATCACCTTATTATTATTTTCGATTCCCCCTTAACATTCTCATCCCCTATTTCCTAAGAATAGGTAAAGTGGGCGTCATAACCATTATATCACAGAGCCCGAGTCAGAGGATTAAGATTTTACTTTAAAAGTTTGTGCACTTTGAAGGGCATTCATTTTCTGTTTATAATTTTCACGGAAATCCACTGCATATCCTTTTCCTCATTTTTCACAACAAGTACATAATCTCCTTTCGGAATACGAACATCTTTGAAATATACATTCTTCACATGCTCCCAGCCTTTGAAGTATTCAAAATTTTCGCCATTTTTGAGCTTTTTAAGGTTGTCCTTTGTGAGAATGTAAACACTTATCTCACCATCAGCCTTAACATAGCCGTTCAGGGTTGAATTTCCTATCAATCTCCATTCACGGTAGTTATTTAAGTTTGTTTTCCATGCGTAGTTAATGCTTCCATAGTTAAGTCCATAATATATACCTCCGATGAGCAACAAGATAAGTGGAAGACAACAAAAAGATCGCTCTGCGGTTCATATGACCACCAGGCACCGTATAAAAGAATCTGCTTAAAAATTTTGCTATCACATATTTGGGAGGCATAACTCCTTTGGAAATAGGAAACTGTCCCTCCGAAGGAGGTTGTAGCGTAGATACCTCAAACCCGGCGTAGCCCTCTTCTTAGGGAGGGGTGTAGAGAGGGAAACC
>JAGHBQ010000156.1 GCA_021160945.1 Thermoplasmata archaeon | reverse complement strand
GTACGGGTCTTGGAGGATTATCGGTAACACAAACTTCAGAGAAAATTTACAAAGAGTTAAAACAACGTGCAAAGAGGAAGTAATGTGTTCTTTCTAGTTTTTTTGAAAATTTCTTAAAAACTGGAAGCGGGCCCGCCGGGATTCGAACCCGGGTCGTGGGGTCCGAAGCCCCACAGTCTATCCCCTAGCCTACGGGCCCTTTATTCTTCCATACTTTTGGATATTTTTCTCTTTCTATAATAACTCTCTCAGGCTTTGCTACTATGTCCCCTTCCAAAACTCCTCGAGATAGGGATATCAGCTCCCCCTTTCGCGTGAAAACAGCCACATAGTCTCCTTTTTTAAGTTCATCACTTCTCACTACGCCTGGCTTATATAGAGGAGCACCATGGGCCAGCGCAGCCACTGCAGAGTCCTTTACCACAATTTTAGGAAGAAATGAAACTATATCTTCACCAGGCTTTATTATTTCTCTAAGATATTTCTCCTCTCCCTCTTCCTTCCAGAAAATATATGCGTCAAGGAGATCCTGGAGAGTATGCACATCTTTCTCTGTGTAATGCCCAGTGGCGACTCTTCTTAACTCTTCCATATGTGCTCCACTGCAGAGAGCCTCTCCGATATCCACACAGAGGGTACGAATATATGTACCTGACTCTACCTTTGCACGGAAAAGTACATTTCTTCCTTCCATTTCCACAAATTTTAATTCATAAACCTTTCTTTTTCTAAGTCTGCGTGCAACGGCAGAACGTAGAGGAGGAATTTGATATATTTCTCCTACAAATTCCTTCATTACTCTTTTTACTTCCTTCTCTCCTCTATCCTCATGGAGATGCATGACCCCTATGTATTCTTTGGGTGTTAGATGAAGCACATTTATTATTTTTGTTGCTCTGTTGAGTGCAATGGGCAAAACTCCTGTTACCTTCGGATCAAGAGTGCCTGCATGACCTGTTTTTTTCACATGAAGTATATCTCTTACCCAGGCACTTACCTGATGACTTGTGGGCCCCTTTGGCTTGTCTATGATGACTACTCCAAAATTGAGCAGTTCTTCAATGCTTTTCTCCATAGCCTATCCCCTCAATGATGCATTCAACGACCTCCTCAGGAGTCAGATCATTGCTATCCACAACAAGATCATAGATACTTAAATCTTCAAAATTTATTCCGTAGATCTCACGATATCTTCTTTTCTCGCTTTCCTCCCTTATTTTGACTCTCTCCATTATTTTTGGAAGTTCTCCCCCTTCCCTTTTCCAGATTCTCTTGGCCCTGATCTCCAAAGATGCATTAATATATACTTTGTAGGATGGAATATTGTTGAGATGCATAAGCCAGCCACTCAATCGTGAGTCTATAACCACATCTTTCAAGTCCTCTGCCATTTCTATAATTCTTTTATCAACTTCTCTGTCTATTTCCCAGTTTTTCTCTGCATATTTGCTGAACTCTATTATATCCATGCCTTTTTTTTTGGCCATACTACGAAATATATCTCCTCCACAAATCAATGGATATTTCAATTTGTCCGCCAGAAGCTTTGCAACTGTTGTCTTTCCACTTCCTGGAGGTCCGCTTATAGTAATCCTCATTTCACCGCCTCTAAACCTCTTAATTGAATTTTCTCCAGTTTCTTCCGGAATTCAAAATACTTGAAGATATAGCGAACAACCCAGGCAAGAGGCATGGTGAATGAAGAGTAAATAAGAAGCCAGTTGGGAAATAAGTAGGAGACTTTGTTAAGATCCACTGCGTGGGCCCAAGGAATTGCCACATAGGTGTAGGGTATGCTGTACTGCATAAAGAGCCAGAGCCAGGTGAAGATGGCTATCACAATAAGCCAGGTTATCATTGTAGCTTTCATTGTTTGAGACTGGGTCTCCATACTCTCCGCAGAAAGTTTTAACTGTATCTTTCTGAGCTTTTCTAACTTTGCCATATCTTGCTTTCTTAAGGCTTCCCTGTAAACCTCGTTAAAAGCTCTCATTCTCGCCTGATTTTTTGCCATGGTTATCCAGTCAGTATAGCGATGAGCCGCTGCGGAGTTGATGAGAGTTACCAGAACACCCATGGCGAGCATTGTGTAAATGGGATATTTATAGTTAAATGAGAAAAGAGGTTCTAGGACAAACCCTGCGGCACGACCTAGTGCAAATCTAAGCTCCGGGATGAAAATCACGATCATGAAAAGTAGCATAAATAGCAGGTACATCTGTGTTACTGACGATTTCATCTGAGGAGGATTTTCCATATCCGAGGTCATTTGAGTGCCTCCATAAATTTCTCCACAGCTTTTTCCACCATTCCCTCATTGTTTTCCAGTATAAGAACGTTGGCACCACTGTATATGGAGCATGCAAAAGCTGCATATCTATTTGCCTCCAAATGCTCTTTTATCTCCCTCTCTGATTCATAGTCCCTTTTCCGCGTCTCATCTCTTTCTCTTCTTCCTTTGATTTCTTCAGGTTTTGCCTCTATTATCACTATCAAATTAGGTCTGATGTTATCCAGAACCCATACGGGTAAGCCAGGAAGATATCCTGCAGGTGTTTTTATGGTAAGATGTGTGTCCACAATTATATTTTCCATATCTCCTATTTTTTTTGCAGCTTCCTTCTGTATTCTTCTTTGAATCTCTATGGGTAACTTTCTCATCTCATCACGATGTCTTACAAGCCCCTCACTTTGTGCGATATTAAACATTACTGTGCCGTAGTTCACTATTCTGTAATTTGCTCTCTTTGCCACTTCTTCCATTATCGTAGTTTTTCCTACCCCGGGAACTCCCGCAACTATTATTCTCATTTCCATCACTCAAAGAATTGTCTTATTACCGGATGCATCTCCATAAGCTGCTCTCTACCCATTGCCTCGTAGAATTGAATAAGTATGCCAACAGTAAGAAGAACGCCCGTACCGGAGGTATTTCCCACGGTACCTATCAGATTTGCAAAGGCTGCCAGAGCACCTACAGCAGCTCCACTGAAGATTGTTACTGCGGGAATGTATTTGTTGAGAATTTTCTCAAGAACCGCAGGGCTTCTCCTGAATCCGGGTATTTGCATCCCGCTTTTCTGAATCTGCTGAGCTATGGCTTTGGCATTCATATTTGCAGTCTCAATCCAGAATATTGCAAAGAGAACACTCATCCCTATCATGAAGGCCACGTATACTATAACATGCAACACAAGCTGCCAGTATTCCTGATACGCGAATACATAGCTGTATCTTTGTGGGTTCATGAGTGGTAATAGCCAGCTACCGAGACCGTTTACGCGATTTAGATAATAAGCAATACCTCCTATTGGTGTTGTGCTTTTAATTCCGAGTTCCTGTACCATTTTCGCACTGGGATACTCACCTATCCATGGGTTATGTCCTAAGAGAGGAACCTTGCTAAGGGTCGGATTGGTCCAGAATAATATTGACCACATGGATATGTTTGCCAGCAGAGCAGAAGTCAATATCACCGGTATGTTTGAGGAGTACATCAGTTTTATTGGATATCTGCCCCTTGCGCCTCTTGCTCTTTCATGGGCCAGAGGTAACTCTATTTTTGTGCTCTCCGCATAGGCGACTATAAAGAAGATAATTATTGTGCCAATAAGAGCTATAACAGGATTGGGCTGCCCAAAAAGTATTCTCTCAAGACCGCTTGAATAAAGTTGAGCGGATGTGCTGTGTGTGAGGATATATATTGTTTTTGGTATGCATCCACTGGGAGGATTTGAAAGGCTTACTGGCTGAGTTGGTGTAGAAGGAACCCAGTTGATTGTTCCCGTGAATATTGCCTGAGAAACGCCTGCAGCTATGAATAGAGAGATTCCCGAGCCTATGCCCCATTTAGAGACAAGTTCATCCATCAGGAAAACTATGTAGGAGCCAAAGAAGAGCTGAAGTACTATTATAAGACGGGCAAGAAATACTCCATATCCAGGAGCGAAGGAATTCAAGCCATTTATAAAGGTATTTGAGGGTTGTAGATATCCAAAGACCTGAGGTATTGCCTCCACGAATATCATGATTATAACCAGCAACTTCTGAGTGCCCTGGTATATGGCTTTATCCATATCATTGGTGAGATCAAGATTCACTATTTTTGCACCCACAAAAAGCTGCATTATTATGCTTGCGGTCACGATTGGACCTATGCCCAAGTGCATCAGAGAGCCCGAAGCTCCTGCCATTATAGCTCGAAAAGATTCAAAGAGATCCACTACTTTCTCTTGATCTACCCCGTAAATGAAAACATTGGTGAGTGCGAAATAAAGAATAAGAGTCAGAAGAGTCCAGGTTATTTTCTGCCTGAAATGAACATGGCCCTTTGGCTTCTTTACAGTGGGAAGATACATAATTACAGGCTTTAAGCCGTAAAGCTTGCTTTTATCTCCATTATAAGAGGCCACAAGATAAATCAGGAAGAAAAGAGGAACGCTCCAAAGAACATAGATGAGAAAATCCACCCAATGGGTCGTGAGGAGTTTATAAAATTCATCGAATCCTAGAAGATTCCACCTGGTTATGGAGAAGTAGATATAAGTAAATATAATCCAAAAAATGAGAATCCATAACCCGGTACCTTTTTTTCTAGGAATCTCTTCCTCAGACATGGATTACTTCACCACCTGCCTCTTCTATTTTCCTTTCGGCATTAGAAGATACATATTTAACTTTAACTCTCAGTTTTCTGTTAACCTTTCCTCTACCCAGAAGTTTCGTTATACCCATTTTGTCAAGATCTACATCGTAAATTTCACCATCAGTTTTGGCAAAGCCGAGTGCTACAAACTTCTCTATATTTTCATTGAGCATTCCCACATTTATGGTCTCCATCTCCTCTTTAGGTGTGTGGGAAGTGAATCCTCTGTTGCCCCATAAAAACTCTGGATTTTTTATTGCAAAGCTCTTGTGGTGTTTTCCAAGCCCAGCATAGCCACGTCCACCTTTTCTGCCAGCACCTCTTCTTCCCTTTCTACCATGACCATAGGTATTGGAACCTCTCATCTTCCTAGATTTTTTTCCTGTCATTTATTTCACCCCGGGTCCGAACATCCTGTTTATTAGCTCATTAATTTCCTTTCCACGATATCCCAATGCTCCCCTCTCTGTGAAATGTCTCTTTGTTTTCTCCCATCCTTTTAGGGGTGGATGCAATCTGAAAACGGGTTTTACATTGGGGATATCCTTGTAAAGGATTTTCTCTTCCAGCAGGGCTTTTGCAAGCTCTTCAATATTTTCATATCCCAAAGTATCTTTAATGTAATCATCTGTAATTGGTTTATCACCATAAAGCCTTCCTTTATATCTTATCAATTTCACAAGGGTCTCGTGATCTATTTCTCCCCAAGTTACATAGTCTTTGACCTTCTTGAGCATTCCAATATATGAGGG
>JAGHBQ010000052.1 GCA_021160945.1 Thermoplasmata archaeon | reverse complement strand
CATATTCCCCTTATGAGAGGTGTACCAACTACACAGGCACCTTTCATTCCATATTTCTTTTGAAAATTCTCCAAGTGCGGTGCCATACCTGCACCCCGGGGTAAAAGTATATTTGCAGGAAGTTTCCCTTCTGCTTCTCTCCTCTTATTCAGCGGGTGCTCTTTCAGAATCTTGTAACTTTTTTTCACAAAAAGATTTAAAAGGCGTGCTGTTTTTTGTGCCTCCTCTTTCAGGGGCTTTGCCTCGTGTATTTTCACTCCTTTTTCATGAGGATCCACATCACTTACAAATGGACTTAGACCAGGGCCACGCATAACGAGAGCCGCTCTATGCTCTACTCCCTCCTTCACAAAGAACTCTACATCTTCAATTTTCATTCTGTTCAGAGCTTCCGCAAGTTCTCTTGTTCCCTCTTTTATTCTTCCTGCTCTACGGTCTAAAACCACAAGATTTTCATCTACTGTAGAAAAATTGCATCGAAAGGCAATATCTCCCGGTTTAAGATCCATATCCAAGCCCGCAGCTTCAAAGGGTCCTCTGCCTGTATATACCTCATAAGGATCATAACCCAGAATGTTAAGGTGTGAAGTATCGCTACCCGCCCTTATACCTGGTGCTATGGGATCCATCAGACCCACCATACTCTTTTTTGCAATAGAATCGAGATTTGGTGTGGAAGCATACTCCAGTGGAGTTTTATATCCAAGTTTCTCATTTGCTCTGTCTCCGGCACCATCAAGAATAACAAGTATGGCTTTTCTTATTTGCATAAAGGATGTATTTCCGTGAACTTTATTAATTTTTTCCTATTTATGGGCATTCTTTGATTTTATAGCACTAATTTTCTTTTCCATTGTTGCCTCTTTATCAATCCGATGATCCACTTTCAGATCTATAATAACTCTCTTTGCACCTGCATTTAACATAGCTTCCTCTGCTCTTTTGACTGCTTCAAATATCTCATCTAAACTATTTGCTTCTAAAACAGTGCTCATCGGTGTGAGCAGGAGTTTGAGGCCAGATTCTTTTAAAGATTCGAATGCAACCTTCACATATCTAGATACACTTGTCCCCACACCTAAGGGAGTAAGAGTAACTTCTGCGATTATCATAACTTCTACTATTCTACATTAAATTTAAATCTTTTCTCTCGATATATGAATGTGGCAATATCTCACCCTCTCCTCAAGGACAACGCAATGGAAGAAAGAGAATATCAGATCAACATCGCCAGAAGCTGCCTTAGAGGAAATACCTTAGTTGTTCTTCCCACGGGACTGGGGAAAACAATAATTGCAATTCTAGTAATGGTGGAAATTCTGTTAAAAAAAGGAGGAAAAATTCTTTTTCTGGCACCTACAAAACCTTTAGTTGAGCAACATGCGAGGAGTATTAAGGAGTTAACAAAAATTGAGACGGTGGCAAAATTCACAGGAGAGGTGGCAAAAACCAGGAGGAGAGAGATAAGCAAGGATTCTAAGGTTATAGTTGCCACACCTCAAGTGATACACAACGATATTATCTCTGGGGATATAAATCTTGAAGAATTTACCCTCGTAATTTTTGATGAGGCGCACAGGGCAGTGGGTAATTACGCCTACACTTACATTGCAAGAGAGTACAGAAAAAGGAGGAAGGACCACCTGATTCTTGGTATCACTGCGTCTCCGGGAGGAGATGAAGAGAAGATAATGGAAATCCTGGAGAATCTCGGAATAGAAAATGTGGAAATTCGAACAGAGGAAGATAGAGATGTTAAACCCTATGTAAAGGGTTTCAAGATAAGATGGGTAGAGCTTCCAATGCCAGAAGAGTTGAGAGTGCTGCATGCCTCTCTTAAGGATCTCTATAAAAGTATCATTGATAATCTCAGAAAAATCGGTCTCTTTGTAACCATTCGGAGAGTTACCAGAAGCGATATTCTGAGGGCACAAAAAGAAATTCAGGATGGGATAAAGGAGGGCAGGGGAGAGTATTATCAGGCTGCAGTGCTCTTAACTCAGGCAATAAAGGTGGATTATGCTCTTGAATATCTGGAGACGCAGGGATTTGAAGCCTGCTATAATTATCTGCAGAAAATAATAGAAGAGGGGAATACAAGGGGTGGAAGCAAAGCATCCCGTGTTTTGATCAGGGATGATAAATTCATCAATGTAGTTAAGCTAGCCAGAGAGATAGCAGATAGAATAGAGGATATTGAAAATCCAAAGCTCAACGCTCTTAGAATAATAGTGAGGAAAGAGCTGGCAAATAATCCTGATTCTCGCATAATAGTATTCACACATTTTAGAGAGACATCTATCATTGTTGCCAATGCCCTTCGCGAAGTTCCAAATGTACGGGTTGCAAGATTTGTTGGGCAAGCGAATAAAGGAGAGGAGGATCGAGGACTAAAACAGAAAGAGCAGGTTGAAATCATTAATAAGTTCAGAAAAGGAGAATACAATGTTCTAGTGGCAACTTCAGTTGCTGAAGAGGGCCTTGATATCCCCGCCACAGATATGGTGATATTTTATGAACCCGTGCCATCGGAAATCAGGTCGATACAGCGCAGAGGTAGAACAGGAAGATCCAAGATAGGGAAGGTGGTGATACTCACCATAAAGGGTACAAGAGATATTGCATATCTCTGGTCATCAAGAAACAAGGAGAGAAAGATGAAAAATGAGCTTCTCTGGCTTCGGATGCTTTTACAGGAAAAACTCAAGGAGAAAAAGCTGCGTAATATATTTGAAAGGAAGGAGGAGCAGAGAGAGGAAAAAAATAAGATGAGAAAAGGACAGCTCACCCTTGTAGATTTTGAAGATGAAAAAATAAAAATATATGTGGATCATCGAGAGTTCAGAAGTGAAGTGGTGAAAATACTTTCCCAACAATTTGTGCTGGTGCCTCATGCTCTGAGCGTTGGAGACTACCTCATTTCTGAGAGAATGATTGTAGAAAGAAAAACGGCCAATGATTTTCTTGAATCCATAAAAGATGGAAGACTTTTCTCTCAGATGATGGATATGAGAAAAAACTATCAGGTACCAATCCTCATTATTGAAGGAGAACTTTTCACAGGAGGCTTTCATGAGAATTCAATATATGGGGCTCTTGCCTCCATAATTGGAGATTACCGCATATCTGTGATATTCACAAGGGACGCTCAAGAAACCGCCAAGCTCATAGAATTTCTTGTCAAACGGGAATATTCCCCAAAAGAAGAAATCGCAATAAGAAAAGAAAAGAGAGCGATGAGCGATGAGGAAAGACAGCGATACATTGTGGAATCTCTGCCAAATGTATCCGCCAAGCTCTCTCATCGCCTTCTAGAGCATTTTGGAAGTGTGAGAAATGTGATAAATGCGGAGGTGGGAGAGCTTATGCAGGTAAAGGGCATAGGAAGGAAAATCGCCGAAGATATTTACGATGTCGTGAATAAGAAATATGCTGTAAAGAGGGGGGAGGGGTGAATAGTAAAAAATAAATATTCTGTATTTTAT
>JAGHBQ010000020.1 GCA_021160945.1 Thermoplasmata archaeon | reverse complement strand
CAGAACATATTTGATGAGGTTGTAAAAAAGGATGCTTTTTGGTGGGGTAAATTTGGCGGTAAGTATTTAAAAAGAAAAGAAGGTGGTGAGAATGGAGAATAAGGAAAATAAAGGATTTAAGGGTAGTGGGAAGGGTACGAATCCTTCCACACCGCGATACAGTACTAGCGCCGCCGGCAGGATTCGAACCTGCGACCTGCCGGTTAACAGCCGGCCGCTCCAGCCAACTAAGCTACGGCGGCACAATTTGGTGTAATAAGAAGCAATATTTAAATTTTCACTTCCAGTAGGGCTCACGCCTCATAATAGCTTCTATAAACAATTCCTTTAATTTCTCATCTCCGGCACCATTGCGAAGTGGGGTTAGAATATCCACCAGATTATCGTTTCTCAGCAAACAGGGTTTCAACTTTCCATCACTTGTGAGCCTTATTCTTGTACAGTACATGCAGAACTCTGTATTATGCATAGGTCTGACAACTTCCACCTCAGTTCTCTTTCCATGGAAATTGAATATGAATCTCTTTCTCCTGTGAAGCTCGTTATAAACAACCTCCTTGGCTATGCCTTCCAAATGATCCTCTATGAACTTCGGATTCACATGGTATTTTTTGAAAAACCCGGTATTTTCCTTCTCTCTGGGTGCTTCAAGCTCAATAATCTGGAGAATAGCTTCTGTGTCTGCAGAAAATTTTATCATCTCCTCAATTTCATTCTCATTTATCCCTTTTAAAAGCACCATATTCAGTTTTAAGGGATAAAGCCCTGCATTTCTGGCGGTAAAAACACCATCGATAGCCTCTCTCAGGGTGTTCTTACCCGTAATTCTTCTATATTTTTCTGGGTCAAGGGTATCCAAGCTTATATTCACCCTTCTAAGACCAGCATCCTTTAAATCCTGAGCATATTTAGGAAGGAGAGTTCCATTGGTGGTAAGAGAGATATCTTTATCCATTAGGGGAGATGCCAGAGAAATTATGTGCACTATATCATCTCTAATCAATGGCTCTCCACCAGTGAATTTTACTTTTCTTATATCGAAACTGCGGGCTATTTCCAGTATTTTTCTTATCTCCTCAGGGGTCATCTCATTACGATGTATATGCCACTCACCCTCTCTGTGACAATAAAAACATTTTAAATTACATCTCTCTGTGACAGAGACGCGAATGCTTTTAACGGGTCTGCCAAATCTATCTTTCACGATATACCTAATAGAGCATAGCGATATAAATATTTTGAAAAGAAAGTAAGATTATTCTTTTTTGAGATGCACCTCCATCTGCGGGAACGGTATCTCTATCCCTTTCTCTGTGAAGGTCTCATATATTTTCCTAGTAAGCTCTCCTTTCACAGTCCAGTAACTTTCTGTTCTGGTCCAAGCTCTGAGTTGCAGGTTTATGGAAGAATCGGCAAGCTCTGTAATTGCTACTGATGGTTCCGGATTATCTAACACGAGCTCGTGGTTTTTCATAATTTCCATAGCTATTTTGATTACCTCATCTAGATTGGTGCCGTAAGCCACGCCAACATCCACGCTTACCCGTCGGATATCCATTTTGGAATAATTTACTATAGGAGCTCCCCACACCATTCGATTGGGAATGGATATAACAGTGTTATCTGGTGTTATAAGTATGGTGGACATTATTCCTATAGACTTCACACTTCCCGTAAATCCCTGTACTGATACCACATGACCCTTATTAAAGGGTCTGGTTAATGCAATCCAGAATCCACTTGCCATATTAGTAATTGTATCTTGCATTCCAAAGCCCAGAATCAAGCCTATCACAGCAGATAGTCCGAGGACTATGGCACTCATATCGTAGCCCAGAGCTGTGACTGCAAGGAGAAACACAAGGATGTATAAAAGCACAGAGGTCATTCTAATTAAAAATTCAGTGAGGAGCACTGGCAACTTTGTCTTCCCCAGGCTCTTTTTGAGCAACCACACTACAATTTTCACCACTATGAAACCTCCGACGAGGATTACTAGGAACCATATTATCTGCATAATTGAAAAGCCCAAATATGGAATAGGCTTCGTCAAGTCAATGTTCATATTATCTCCCTCATTCTGTAGTTATAAAATGCTCCTTTATTTAGTTTTTTGGGTAAAATTATTTAATTTAGGAGCATATACCCCCCCCAATGGGATATGTGCATATATACACAGGCAATGGTAAGGGGAAAACCACCGCTGCCTTTGGTCTTGCAATGAGAGCAAGAGGTAGAGGAAAAAAGGTGTGCATAATTCAATTTATGAAACCGGATGAGGGCTATGGAGAGCAGATATCTGCAAGAAAATTGGGAATCGAGCTCCATGCATTTGGCACAAATAGATTTGTGAACAAGAAAAATCCAAGAAAAGAGGATATAGAGCGGGCTGAGCAAGCTCTCCAGTTTGCTAGAGAAAAACTTAGAGAGGATTATGATCTTCTAATACTTGATGAGATAAATATAGCATTGGATTTCAATCTTATCAGGTTGGAAGATGTAATGGAACTTATAGATTCTCTTCCAGAAAAGACTGAGCTTGTACTTACTGGAAGATATGCGAAACCGGAAATTATAGAAAGGGCTGATCTCGTGACGGAGATGAGAGAGGTGAAACATTATTATACAAAAGGAGTTATGGCAAGAGAAGGTATAGAGTATTGAGGTGATGAAATGAAAGAAACTCTTGAAGAACTTGTTAAAAAATTCAATGAGAGGGAAGATCCAAGAAAAGATAAAGTGAGGGATCTGAAGAGAAGCATAATGATAAAATTCACCGATAACGGTATTTATCATCTCTACCTTGAAAATGCTACCCTCTCAGATGTTGAGGAAGGAGAGATAGAGGCGGATATTACAGTGGAAACAGATACAAAGACTTTTAGAGATATATTGGACAAAAAGGAAGATGCCTTGACAGCGTATATAACCAAGAAGATAAGAATAAAAGCCAAACTGATGGACAAACTTCTCCTATCAGAGCTCTTGAGGGGGTAAACTGTCCACCCGTAATTCTCTTTTCGTCTACCCTTTGTCTTTTCCAGATCTTTTTTTGTCATACAATATATGACAAACACATTCAATTTTTATGATGAAAATTAGTAATT
>JAGHBQ010000049.1 GCA_021160945.1 Thermoplasmata archaeon | reverse complement strand
GAGCTAAAAAGATAGTCAGGGCATATATGGTAATAAGACTTCTAAAACCACGCCTGATTCTTTGGGACGATTTTGATGCAGCTCTGCATCCCTCATTGGTAAAGGGATTATTGAAATGGTTGTATAGCGGAAACTGGCAGGTAGTGCTATCAACACACAGCCTGGATGTACTATATTATCTCCTGGATATACTTGAAGATGGGAAAAATGAAAAGAAGGAAGGGAATATCCAGGTGCTTCTGTTGAGAAGGGTTGATGACATACTCTATCACAAATCGCTCTCTGTGGAGGAACTTGAAGATTTGATAGATTCAAATACAGACCCAAGGTTTCTTGCAACCACCATTAAAGTTTGAGGTGTTTTCATGAAAGTTTCGGATACTCCCGGGGGAGATTCTGTAGTTGCATATGTGATAACTGGAAATGGCAGGGCTGAATATGAAATACTTCCGCCCCTCGCCAAGAAATACAATGGAAAAAAGACATTACTGTTTCAGAAAACTCCAATACCACGAAAAATTACTGGACTTAAAGTGCTTCGCTCAATCAAAGTGGTACATAAAATAAGTGGCTGCACTACATATCTAGTTCTTCTTGATCGAGAGCATTTCACAGATTTCAAACTTAAAGAGGTATCATCCAAGATTTTTGGAGAATATAAAATAGAAGGAAATAATCCATATTTAATAACTGCTCATAACTTTCGAATAATTCTTGTAATTCTAGGAGATAAAAAGTGCATAGAGAAAAATATCGCACACCTTATTTTCTTAGAGTTCAATGAAAGGATAGAACCTGAGAAAGGAGCGATTCGAAAGTTTCTCAGAGAGAGTAAAATAAAAAAGAGAAGTAAGCTGATTGAGATTGCCAGCAAAGAGAATCTGGAAATCGCCTTTAACTCTCTGGTGAAAGCTCTGGAAATGCTGGAATGAGAATTTCAGCTATTTGAAGAACATCTCACTTTCTTTCTGAGGCTAATCTTTATCTAATAAAACAAATTACACCCATAAGGTGTAGAAAAAATGGAAAGCGAGGAGGCACGCAAGAGATACGAATTTCAACGCTATCTGGAAGAGCTGGAAAACTACGAGGGTAGAGGCACTGAGCTCATTTCGGTGTACATACCCCCAAAGAGACCGATTTCGGATGTGATTTCCTATCTTAGAGAGGAGTATGGCACATCAGCGAATATAAAGAGCAAGAGCACGAGAAAGAATGTTATGAGCGCCATAGAGAGCATAATGTCTCGGCTTAAATATTTCAGAATGCCTCCACCCAATGGTCTTGTTGTGTTTGTAGGGCATGTGATAAAAAGAGGGGACCAGACAGAGATGGTTTCCTATGTTCTTGAGCCCCCTGAACCTGTGCAATCCTTTATATATAAATGTGATTCCAAATTTTATCTAGAGCCTCTTAAGGCCATGCTGGGTGAGAAGGATGTTTATGGTCTCCTCGTCATAGATCGTAAAGAGGCCACCATCGGTTTTTTGAAAGGTACAAGGATTGAAGTGGTTAAGCATCTTGATAGCATGGTTCCAAGCAAGCATCACCAGGGTGGGCAGTCTTCGCGAAGGTTCGAGAGATTAATAGAACTTGCAGTCCATGAATTTTTCAAGAAGGTGGGGGATAAGGCCAACGAAGTATTTCTGGCAGAGGAGAAACTAAAGGGTATCCTTATTGGTGGCCCAGGAGGAACCAAGAACACTTTTCTGAAAGGGGACTATCTTCACCATGAATTGAAAAAGAAAATAATTGAGATATTCGACGTGGGCTATACTGACGAATACGGACTACAAGAACTTGTCAATAAAGCAGCAACAACCCTCCAAAATCTTGAGGTTTTTAAGGAAAGGGAACTCCTTCAAAGATTTTTCCGCGAAATAAAGAAGCCTGATGGAGGACTGGCAACCTACGGAGAGAAGGAAGTAAGGGAAGTCTTAGAAAAAGGAGCGGTTGACACACTTTTAATTTCAGAGAACCTACGCCGCTATCGCGTTACCTGGAGATGTCCCCAGTGCGGAAAGGAAATAAGGGAAACCATGAAAGGAGAAATCAAGGAAAAAATGTGTCCCGATTGCAATGTTCCTATGGATGTTGTAGAAAAAAAAGATTTGATTGAAGAATACTATGACATTGCGGAGCAATTCAACACAAAGGTAGAGCTAATCTCCAGTGAGAGCGAAGAAGGTAAGATATTCTCCAATGCCTTCGGTGGTATAGCAGCGATTCTACGTTACAGGCAGTGATCACTTTTTAAGAGTCATCACCACTACATCTCTTACTGACCTCATTGTTTCGAAAGGCATAATCAATCTTCCCTGTGCATCTTTTTTAAACCCTCTGGTCTCCAGGTCCTCTGCAGGAACTATCAGAACATGCTCTATCTTTCCAGTATCTGTGTCAATAACAAAATTGTCTATGGTTCCCAAAATTATTCCATCATCGGTCATTGCCGTTTTACCTCTCAATTCCGTTACGAATTTTTTCATATTACCACCTCATGAGTAGTAGCCCAAATCCTCCTTCTTCTTTCTAATACCTTTACTCAATTCATACACAATACTTTCGTAGTATTTTATTGTTTCCTTATCAAGAGATGGGTGCACTATTTTCAATGATTCTTCAAAATGTCTGTGATGTACCTTCTCACTTTTCTCCCGAATTGCCATCATCCCGGCTTCTCGACACACATTTTCGAGATCCGCTCCTGTATAATACTCCGTTTTTTTGGCTATATCTTCCAAGTTCACATCATCGGCAAGAGGCATCTTTCTGGTATGCACCTTAAGAATTTTCATTCTGGCCTCCTTATCTGGAGGAGGAATGTAAACTATTCTATCAATCCTTCCAGGTCTTAAAAGTGCTGGGTCAACTATATCTGGCCTGTTAGTTGCAGCTATTACAACTACCCCTTCCAG
>JAGHBQ010000203.1 GCA_021160945.1 Thermoplasmata archaeon | reverse complement strand
GTCTTGTACTCGCTTATCGCAGAGTTGAACTCTCTCTGATGCTGGGATTTATTCTTCTCGCCCTCTCTTTTTTCCTCATTGCGCCCTTCCACGAGATATTTCACATTCATTATAATGGGATGTTTGGGGTATATGATAGCAGCATAATAATTCTTGCAGCACTTACCTTCTTTGTATTCCTCTTTTCCATCTTAGAGTATGATAGGAAATCTCTTCAACTACAGGAGGAAATAAGAAAGGGATATGAGTATTTAGATAAGGGGGAGTACAAAAAAGCAGAGGGTATTTTTAGAATTTTATATAAGAAAAAAAGAGATAAGGATGTTCTTAATGGATTGAGCATAGCCCTGATGAGAGAGGGTAAATTAGATGAAGCAGAGAGAATTCTGAAAAAACTTGTCTCGAAGTATCCCCAGGAAACCTATCTTCTCAACCTGGGAAATTTGTACTATAGGAAAGGAAATAAGAGAGCGGCAATGCTACTTTACTCCAAGATTCTGAAGAATAATCCTGCGTGTTACAATGCTCTTAACAATCTCGCACGATGCTATATGGACATTGGTGAATATGAGAAGGCAGAAAAATTGCTGAAAAGGGCAATGGAAATAAGTCCAGAAAAGAAGGTGGCGCAGATAAATTATAAAGAGTTGAAGGAAAAAATGGCCTCAGAAAACTAATCCTTCGTGATGCGATACCATTTGAGCACTTTCCTGAACTGAATTATGAGCGTCTTTATTGTTATTTCTCCTAGAAGGTTATTATCTTTATCCACAACTGGCAATCTTCTCACACGAAACGATTTCATTTTATTCAGGATCTCCTCCACTTTATCATCCGGATGTGCCACTATGAGCTTCTTGCACATGACATCCTTCGCGACTCTAACATTTCCAAACAGGAGTGAAGTTAAATCTATACCTCCAATAACATAGGGTTTTATCCTCTTCGGAGCCATAACCTCCAGCAAATCTTTTTCGGTTATAACACCCACCAGCTTGGTGCTTCCCTTTCTTTCCATTACCCACACATGTCTTCGTGCACTCATAATGGAGAAAATATTCTCTATAGGTGTATCCTGCGAAACCATTGGGAGATCCCAGAGCTTTCCCTTCATGATTGATTTAACAGGCACTTTATAAAAATTCTTGAGAACATACTGAACATCGAATTCATCTTTCTTCATAGTGAGAATATTGCAAAATGTATATTTAAACCCATCGCCACAAAATTGAGTAATTTAAGCCCATCGATGCCCGTATTTTCCTATAAGTGGAACAAAGGCTACTTCACCCCACCTTTTTTTCATCAATCTACCTTTTTCTTTTTTCACAACATATAGCTCCTGGAAAAATGTCCCTCCAAGATGAATCACCATAATCCCTCCAGGCTTCAACTGCTCGATCAGAGGAGGCGGTATATCCGGTGCTCCACAGGTGAGTATTATCCTGTCGTAGGGTGCTTCTCTCTTAAACCCTATGGAGCCATCACCAAGAAAGATTTTAACCTTTTCTCTGCAGGGACATTTTTTCATATTATCCTTTGCAAAATCTCTCAGTGCAGGTATCCTCTCAATTGTTATCACCTCCGCTCCCATACATGCCATTAGGCAAGCGTTGTAACCTGAGCCTGTGCCTATCTCCAGAACTTTGTTTCCTTCCTCTATTTGGAGAAGTTCAAGCATTATAGCCACCATGCTTGGAGCACTTATTGTTTGAGACCATCCGATGGGCAAGGGCTCATCGAAATACGCATATGCTCTTTTATCCTCCGAAACAAAATTTGCACGATCAACAATTTCGAATGCTCTTTTAACTTTCTCACTTCTTATGTATCCATCCCTCTCCAGCACTGCTACCATGGTATGGTTATCCATGAAGATTTATCAGCGTCTTTCCTTATAATCTTTTTTCCTTACAAGATGAAGCTCTACTTCTTCTACCTCTCCAACACCTTTGAAGGAGGAAAGAAGACCTAAAAGGGTATTCATAACAACGTTCTGGGCAAATTTTCCCATGTAGATGTCCTTTCCGTTCACCTTGAGATCGATAAGAGCATGGGGATTCCAGTATCTGCAATTCTCGAATTTATCTTCTCCTCTATATATGGCCTCGGCCATCTCTCTGCAATTTTTATGCATACATTCTCCGCAATTGAAATTCGGCAATTTCTTTAATATTCTCTCTATTTCAATCTCACGGCGAATATATTCAAGGGCACCCTCCAAGGATGGATCTTTCAAAACACAGTTCTCGTATGATTCGGAGAGACATATTTTCTTCAAAAATTTGTAGTTTTTGAACCCTTCTACCAGGATAAGTTCATATTTTCCGCTCAGTTCTTCTAGAACTTTGAAAAGATTAGAGTTCTTCTTGAAATGCACTACCTCATCTCCTATGAGGACAACTTCTTCAGCTCCAGCCTCTTTAAAAAGGGAACTATCTTTACCCTTGATGTCTATTCCATGGGGGGTGTGTTTCACTACGGCAACTTTCACATCTTTCAGAGCTTTCAGGAGATTGCATATAAGTGTGGTTTTTCCTGAATTTGAAGGTCCACATATGCCTAGATACATGAGATCATCCCTCAAAACTCCAAAGATGAACTTCCACCTCTTCATCTTTCTCCACAAGGTCAACATTTGCAGGTATGATTATGTATCCATCCGAATATGCCATGCTTGTTATTGCTCCAGATGTCTTGTAGACTGGATATGCATACCCATCCTTTATTCTCACTGTGAAAAACTGCATTCTTCCGAGGGTTGATGTTATTCTCCTGGCCATTTTAGCTTTGACAATTTTCTCTTCCTTAGGGGGCAATCTTGCCATTTTTCTTATTGCAGGAGCTAAAAACTGATAAGAATCACTTAGGCAGGATGTGGGAAAGCCTGGCATTCCGAATATGAGCTTTTCTCCCACAGCGCACCAAGTGGGCTTCCCGGGCTTTATCTGAACGCCATGAAAGAGTACCTTTGCGTATTTTGAAACAACATCTATGAGAATATCTCTATCCCCCACCGATGAACCGCCGGAAAAAACCACAACATCATATTTCAAGGCTTCTTTGAGTTTTCTCTCGATATCCTTCTTTTCATCCCTCACATAGGAGAATAAAACAGGCTCTCCACCATTTTCCTTAACTATGGAAGATATTGTATAGGTGTTCACATCGTATATTTTTCCCGGCTTTAGCTGCTCTCCAGGTTTCTGGAGTTCATCCCCGGAGGGCAAAATCGCGACTTTTGGTCTTGAATAAACTTTAACTTTTGATATGCCTATGGCAGCCAATGATCCTATTTTGGGGGGTGTTAGAAATGTCCCCATCTCAAGAATTTTCTCACCCTTCTTTATATCCTCTCCTCTGGGAGCAACATCGAAGCCGGGATGGACAGCACGATAAACTTTTATTTTTCCATTTTCCTCTTCTGTGTCTTCAACTCTGACAACAGCATCTGCATTCTTCGGGAGAATGGCGCCCGTAGATATTTTTACGCATTCTCCATTTTTTATCTCTATTTCCTTGAACTCTCCAGTGTTGATCTCTTCCACAATAATTAACTCTTTTGGATTGTATGTTCCCGCACCAAATGTATCTTGTGCACGGACTGCATAGCCATCTTCCGCTGCCCTTGAAAAAGGCGGAACATTTATGGGAGAGATCACATCTTCCGCAAGAACTCTATGAAGAGAGTGGAGAATATCGATCTCTTCAACCCTCTCAATGGGTTTCACGTTCTCCATCAAAATTCTCTTCGCTTCCTCGAAGGGGATAAGATTGGTGAAAGGTCGCATACGGGGACATGCTCAATTAAGCATATCAAATTTATGGAAGAAAATTATGGTTTTGGCAAACCATTGATGTAGTTCAGGTCATTCTCCACAGGAACTATGAGAACTAAGGAAACAGCTGCTGGTATTATGGCAAGAAGTATGGTGAGGGGTAGAGAGAGAAGAGAAATTAGGTATGCACCTATCAATGGTCCGAATACCCAGCCCAGGGCCATAGCCGAATTCATAATTCCGAGGGCTGTGGCTCTTTCATGCCTGAAGCTCATCTTGGCTATGTATGTATTTATGGAATTGAAATAAGCGGCCCATTTAAATCCTGAGACCAGTGCGGCAAAGAGTAAGAGATAGATTGTTGTTGCAGCATAGTAAAGGTAGAATGTAAGAGCATATCCAAGAATTCCTATTGCGATTATGGGTTTGCTACCCATCTTATCAGCAGCGTATCCCAGAAGATATACAAATATAATAGATACACCGCTATCTAAACCGAAGTACCACCCCACCCATGCTTCTCCAAACCTGTTATTTATAAGCAAGGAGAGGAAGGAATAAACCATGCCCGAGGCTATCATTATGAAGAGAACTGATATGGTCATAATAGTTATATTTCTGTTTCTTTGGATGAAACCTATGGCATTTTTCCATCTTATTATCAATGGTCCCGGCCTGTCTATTCGAAAAATCATACGAAAATCAGCAGGTTTTTTATATGGCTCTTTAAGAAAGATAATCAGGAGGATGGAGATTATGAATGGTATACTTGAAAGAAGATATAGAAAGGGATAATTGTGGGGATAAATTTTCATTACAAATCCACCAATAAAATTTCCCAGCATAAAGCCTGCATTGGAGAGCGCGTTGAATATGCCAAAACTCCTGCCCACATTGGAAGATAGCTCGGAGATGAGAGCACTTACTGCTGGAGTCTGAGCGGACATAAAGAAGCCCTGTAAAGCTCTCATGCTCAGAAGAACACTCGCAGTGGTTGCAAAGGCCATGATGAAAAAGAAGAAACCTCCAGTGGCGATACCAAATATAACAAAGGGCTTTCTTCTTCCCATTTCGTCAGATTTCTTTCCCCAGAAATACTGACCAAGAGTAGAAAAAACATTGAAAAGTATTGAAAGGGATGCTACCATCACCATACTTCCACCAAGTGCCTTCATATAGTTGGGTAGCTGGGGCCAAGCTATACCCCAGCCCATATTTACGAAGAGGAATGCAAGAGATAGAAGAAGCAATTCTTTGTCCCTCTTTTTCATCCCTACGGTAATTGGGTGTAAGTATTAAATACTTTTGCACAATAACGCAAATGTGAAAATCCCTGAGAAGGATATTCTTGAGGGAAACATACTTCGTGTCATATTTGCTCTCGGTTGGCCGGTTATGGTCACCTCATTGCTTGAG
>JAGHBQ010000009.1 GCA_021160945.1 Thermoplasmata archaeon | reverse complement strand
CCCCATGGTATGTATGAAGTAAGATTTCATGGAAGAGGTGGTCAGGGGGCGGTTACTGCGGCCAACATCCTGGCCATAGCGGCAGTGAAGCAGGGATATTATGCTCAATCCTTCCCATACTTTGGAGTGGAGCGAAGAGGTGCACCTGTACAGGCATTTACAAGGATTGACAACAGAAAGATTGATCTAAGGATGAATGTGTACACACCTGATGCAGTGGTTATCCTTGACCCATCATTGATAGGTGTAGTGGATGTTACAGAGGGTCTGAAAGAAGGGGGAATAATGATTGTTAATACTTCAAAGAAACCCGAAGAGCTTCACTTAGAGGACTACAAAATTGCCACCGTTGATGCCACCAAAATAGCTATAGAGCACAAGTTGGGTTCTTTAGCAGCGCCCATTGTAAATACTGCAATTTTAGGTGCTTATGCCCGAGCTGTAGGAAATGTGAAGATTGAGTATGTGCTCGAGGCGATTCGGGAGAACGCCCCTGCAAAGAAGGAGGAAAATGCTCTTGCGGCTAAGGATGCCTACGAGCAAACGATTGTGAGGTGATAAAATGGAGGTTATTACAAGAGGAGCTGTAATTCCTGAACCTGGAAATTCGGTTGAAAATAAAACAGGTACATGGAGAGTCTTCAAGCCTATAATTCACTATGAGAAGTGTATTCGCTGTCTTATCTGCTGGCAGTTTTGTCCTGAGCCAGCCATCCTAAAAATTGATGATGAGAAAGTGAAAAAGGAAACTCCTGCGCCCAAGGAACCTTTAAAGAGATTGCCTGTGGTGGAGATAGACTACGATTACTGCAAAGGCTGTGGTATATGCTATAATGAATGTCCTGTTAATGCAATAGAATTTGTGAAGGAGGAGAAGTAAAATGAAGGTGATGATTAGAGGTAATGAGTCAATAGCGTACGCATTTAAACTTGCAAGAGTTCAGGTCGTTCCTGCGTATCCAATTACACCCTCCACTCTCGTGCCTGAGAAGATAAGTGAGTTCATAGCCAATGGTGAGATGAAGGCAGAGTTTGTACCCGTGGAGAGTGAGCATAGCGCGTTGAGTGCGGCAATAGGTGCCAGTGCGAAGGGTGTTCGTGTTGGTACTGCCACAGCGTCTCAAGGTCTCGCATTGATGCATGAAATTCTTTTCATAGCCAGTGGAATGCGTTTACCCATAGTGATGGGCATAGGCAATCGAGCGTTGAGTGCACCCATCAATATCTGGTGCGATCATCAGGATATGATGTCACAGCGTGATGCTGGCTGGATGCAGTTCTATGCGGAGAGCAATCAGGAAGGTCTTGACCTTGGTGTAATGGCATTCAAGATAGCAGAGGATGAGCGAGTTCTTCTTCCAGCGATGGTAGGAATAGATGCGTTTGTGCTTACTCACACAGTTGAGCCTGTGGAGTTGCCAGAGCAAAAGGAGGTAGATGATTTTCTTGGAGAATTTGTGCCTCATTACGTGACTTTAGATCCAGAAAAGCCCGCAACTCTAGGTTCTTTTGGATTCCCTGAGCATTATATGGAATTTAAGTATGGGCAGTGGATAGCCATGGAGCGTGCCAAGAAAGTCATAGATGAAGTCTTCTCCAAATTTGAAGAGAAGTTCGGAAGAAAATATGCAAAGGTAACACCTGAATTTACAGAAGATGCCGACATTCTTCTGGTAACCATGGGCTCTATGACATCCACCACAAGAGAGTTCGTAAAGAGAATGCGTGAGAATGGTAAGAAAGTTGGACTTGTGAAACTCACAGTTTTCAGACCATTTCCCAAGGAAGAGCTCAAAGAGATTTTAAAGAATGCGAAGGTTGTTGCTGTTCTGGAGAGAAACATTTCCTTTGGATTTGGTGGTGCGGTATACGCGGAGATATCTTCTGCTCTATCTTCTCTCAAAGAGAAGCCAAAGATTGTGGACTTCATTATTGGACTGGGTGGCAGGGATATTACATTTAAGAGTTTGGAAGCTGCGCTTAGAATAGCAGAGAGGGCTATGAAAGAGGAGGTAGATGAAATTAACTGGATAGATGTAAATAAAGAAGCTGTGCTTAAGGCGGAGGGATTGCTATGAGCGAGAATTATGAAAATATGGAATTCTTCGCACCTGGACATGGAATGTGTGCAGGCTGTGCAGCCCCCATCATCGTGAGATGGATACTCAAGCTTGCCGGACCTAATACAATAGTTACCAATGCCACAGGATGTCTTGAGGTTGTAACCACCGCATATCCACGCACATCTTGGCGTGTACCGTGGCTTCATATTGCTTTCGAAAACGCTGCCGCCGCTGCCGCAGGCGTAGAAGCTGCAACCCGTGCAAAGGGTGAGAAGCTAAATATAATCGCGTTTGGCGGCGACGGTGGCACTGTGGACATAGGTTTTCAAGCTCTCAGTGGCATGGTAGAGCGTGGACACAATGTTCTTTATATTCTCTATGATAATGAAGCTTACATGAACACTGGAATACAGAGAAGTGGAGCAACCCCTTGGGGCGCTTGGACCACTACAAGCAAAGTAGGCAATGCCAATCCCATAGGAAAGATGAGACCGAAGAAGCCCATAGCTAAAATACTTGCCGCCCACGATATACCCTATGCAGCTACAGCCAATCCTGCGTTTTTCCAGGACTTCAAAAAGAAGGTCAAGAAAGCTCTCAGTATAGAAGGGCCAAAGTTTCTGCACGTGCTTTCCTCATGTACCACAGGATGGAGGCATGACCCTAGCAAGACCATAGAAATATTGAGGCTCGCCACGGATACGGGATTATTCCCGCTATATGAGATAGAAAATGGAGATTTTGAAAATATGAGAATTACATACAAACCCAAGAAATTCAAGCCTGTGGAGGAATATCTTAAAATGCAGGGAAGATTCAGGCATTTGTTTAAAAACCCTGAGTATGTGAAAAAACTTCAGAGAGATGTGGACGAATGGTGGGCAAAGTACGGGAAATATTATTGCCCTTAACTTTTTTCTATATTTTTGAGATCCCTTAGCAGGTTTTCTACCACACTCGTTGTTACGTGGGGCATAAACACTATTCTCATAGAGCTATAACTCGGATTTATTGAAACTCCCCATCCTCTCTTTATTAACTCTCTCTTGATTTTTTTCACATTCTGAAATTTAATGTTGAGGATATTCATCTCAGGTTCTACAAGAATTTCGTAGCCTTCTTCTTCAAATCTCTTTTTACCATACAGGGTATTTTCCATACATTTCTTTACGATTCTTCTATAACCTGCCCATCCAAAGTAGAGTATGGCGGAATAGCTTGCAGCTACACTTCCACTTTGCCTAGTGCCAAGAAGTGTATAATTCTTTTCTTTCAGAAGATATGGAGCATCCGTGGTTATTTTTTCAAATATATTTCCTCGAGATAGTAGAGATCCTGCAGGATAGGGTGCCATACCCATTTTATGTGGATCAATAGTTACTGTTCTCACAGCGGGGATATCAAATCCGAATTTGACTTTTATATATCCCAGCTCTTTGAGGAACGGAAGGACAAAACCGCCAAAAGCAGCATCCACATGCAAAAAGCAGTCATGATCTAAGCATATTTTTCCAATATCTTCTATGGGATCCACTAAACCAAGAGGTGTGGTACCTGCTGTTGCAACAATTGCATCTCCATCACTAAGCTTTCTCTCAAGATCTTCAGTATTCATTTTCCCTTTATCCATTTTTACCTCAACAAGGGGTATATTGAGTAGATTTGCCGCCTTTCTTATGGAGAAATGCGCATCTGCTGTTGCCAGTATTCTTTTGTATCCAAAATTTCTAGCAGCCCAGAGAGCTACTATATTTGCTTCTGTACCTCCGCTTAAAATATGTCCATAAAAGCCTTTTCCCTGAGCTGAAGCAAGGCGGAAAAGGTATTTTACTACTTTTCTCTCCAATTGCTTAGTGCCTGGATAAAGGGATTCGTTTCCCAGATTAGCCTGATAGAATTTCTGAAAGATCTCCACCACTATGGGTGGGATCGAGGTGTACATAGAACCTAGTATTCTCCCATCCTCATAGTGCATATCAAGAGCGTAGTATTTCCTCAGAATCTCTCTTATCTTTTTTTCGTTCACAATAGGGTTATTTCGCTTACTCTAATAATATTTCTCCTCTTTTAAAGGTGTATATCTCTCTGCCTTTTGATAACTGTTAGTCAAATATGAGCATCTAAATGGAAAAAGATTAGAGAATTGGAAGAAGCTTTTCAATTTCCCAGTGGGTGATCTGAGCACGGTACTCATGCCATTCTCTTCTTTTCACCACTATAAAATGTCTGAAAATATGATCTCCCAGTATCTTTTGAACAAGCTCGCTTCTTTCCATGTGGTAAAGCGCTTCACCAAGGCTTTCTGGAAGGGAGTGTATACCCAGTCTCTCCTTCTCCTCTGGGGTGAGAGCATATATGTTGAGTTCAATAGGTTCCGGGGGCTCTATTTTTCTCTCTATTCCGTCCAGGCCTGCGCCTAGCATCACTGCAAATTGAAGATACGGATTTCCTGCTGGGTCGGGATTTCTTAGCTCCACACGAGTTTTAATCCCTCTACCAGCAGGAACTCTTATTAAGGCACTTCTATTGAGATTTGCCCAGGAAATGTATACTGGGGCTTCGTATCCTGGAACTAATCGCTTGTATGAGTTTACCCAGGAATTGAGCACTGCAGAGATCTCTTTGGCATGGTATATAAGACCACCAATATAGTATAAGGCAATATCGCTAAGCTCCCATCTGGAATCTGGATCATAAAACATATTTTCTTGACAATCTAAGCTCAGAAGGCTTTGGTGCACATGCATTCCGTTTCCATTCACGCCAAAGATGGGTTTGGGCATAAAGGAAGCAAATAATCCATGCCTGATTGCCACATCTTTTATTGTGGCTTTGAGCGTGAGAATTCTATCCGCTATTGTTAAGGCATAATCATATCGCAGATCTATTTCATGTTGCCCCGGTGCAACTTCATGATGTGCTGCCTCTGGCATATAACCTTGCTCAGAGAAGATTCCAAGAATTTCTTTTCTGACAGCTTCTCCCTGATCAATTGGACCAAAATCAAAATAGCCTCCATAGTCGTTGGGCTGCAATACAGGTTTTCCATCCTCCATCTTGAAAAGGAAGAACTCAAATTCAGGACCTGTCACAAATTTATAACCCCTTTCTTCGGCTTTTTTAAGAACTTTCTGAAGAACAAATCTTGGGTCTCCTTCAAATCTCTTTCCACTGGGCATATAGATATCACATATTATGGTGGCAGTCTTTGGATCATCATGTTTTATCTGAAATGTGCTGGGATCAGGAACTGCACGCATATCACTCTCATCAATTGTAGCATAACCAACAATACTAGAACCGTCAAAGACGATTCCTTCATTCATCGCCTTCTCCAGCATTATATGCGGGATCATTACACTCTTTACCTGTCCAAGAATATCCATAAACTGGAGATGTATGTACTTAATGCCCTTCTCTTTCACTGTTTTTAAAACAATCTCTGTTTGCATAGGAATTAATAAATTTTCCTAATTTAAACTTTTTCATTACCAAATCTGAATATTTATCAGGAAAAAAGAGAAAAGATAAGTTTAATAAATCTTTATGCAATTCCCCTACGGTGAGATAAAGATGTGGGAAAACAAGTTTTCGCAGGTGGCGAGAGAATTAAGAGCCTCAGAAATAAGAGAGCTTCTGAAGGTAACTCAGATGCCAGATATAATTTCATTTGCGGGAGGTTTGCCAAACCCCAGCTCTTTTCCTGTTGAGATAATTAGAGATATAACAGTAAAACTTCTTGAGAGATATGGAGATAAAATGTTGCAATATGGATCCACAGAGGGTGTTAACAGTTTTAGAGACACCCTTGTGGAGTATTATATGAAAAACAAGGGATTCAAGAATATAGAGAGAGATAACATTCTGATAACTTCAGGCTCACAGGAAGGTTTGTATCTTCTCGGGAAAACGCTTATTGACCCGGGAGATATCATAGTGGTAGAGACTCCAACATATGTGGGAGCCCTTACAGCCTTCAGAACGTTTAAACCTCACTATGTGCAGATAGAGATGGACAGCGAGGGCATGAATATTGATTTACTTGAGAGAAAACTCAAAGAGCTGAAGAGGGATGGGAAGAAACCAAAATTCATCTATACCATTCCCACCTTCCAAAACCCTGCGGGCGTGACGATGAGTCTCGAGAGAAGAAAGAGATTGATAGAACTTGCAAAGGAATATGATGTGCTTGTGGTGGAGGATAGCCCATATGAGGAGCTCAGATTTTCGGGAGAACCTGTGCCGCAGTTAAAGGCATTGGATAGTGAAGGTTATGTTTTATATCTCGGCACACTCTCCAAAGTTCTCTCACCAGGAATGCGTATAGCTTTCATGATAGGAGACAAGGAACTCATCCATAAAGCAGTACTGGCGAAGCAGGGAGTTGATCTATGCACAAGCCCATTTGTTCAGTACATCGCAGAAGAATACATAAAAGGAGGATACATGAGCTCACACATACCCAAGATAATCAAGCTTTACAAAGAGAAGAGGGATATAATGCTCAACTCTCTAGAAGATTATTTCCCAGATGGTGTGAAGTGGACAAGACCCGACGGAGGTATGTTCCTCTGGGTCACACTACCAAAGCATCTTGATGCAGAGAAGCTCTTACCTAAGGCCATAGAAAATAAAGTGGTATACGTAATTGGTGCTGCATTCTATCCCAACAGAGACCATAAGAATACAATGAGACTTAACTTCACCTATCCAACAAATGAGGAAATAGAAGAGGGAATAAAAAGACTGGCAAAGGTGATAAAGGAGGCAATTTAATCCTCCACTATTTTTTCTAAAAGCTCCACTGTGTTTTTTATATCTGCTACGTGACTCATCTCCACGGGGCTGTGAGTATATTTTACAGGTATGCATATTGGGAGAGCTCTTATTCCATGGATGAACACAGCAGCAGCATCAGTGCTACCTCCAGTGATTGCAAGTTGAACAGGTATTCCATGTTTAGCTGCAATTCTGAGTACTTTGTCTTTTAGCAGACTGCAGGAAACACCTCTTCTATCCACAAATCTTATGGCCGGCCCTTCACCGGGTTTTACAGGGCTGAGATAAAAT
>JAGHBQ010000200.1 GCA_021160945.1 Thermoplasmata archaeon | reverse complement strand
GATAAAGAGGGTACTTCAAGAAATAATGTCTTATGCGTCAGCGGGTATATTTTACAGGAGTGGAGAGGTTCTGGGAAAGATGATGGCAGAGAATATAAAAAGGGAGAACTACTTTGAGGAGGTGCGCAAAAAGCTAAAGGAAAAAAGCTGGGTAGAGGAAATTGAATTTAAAGAGGAGATGGTTATAGCCAAGGGCTCCATAGAGGTACACCCTTCAAAAATTGCCTCCTGCGATATTCTTCGTGGCATTATACGGGGAATATATGAAAATTATTACAAGACCATTATAAAGGTGGAGGAGACTGAATGCGAGAGCTTGGGTGATGAATTTTGCGTATTCAATATAAGGAGGGTGAGATAAATGATGTTAGGCTACGCAATTGTAAGAAAGGATGGGAGTTTTGTGGATGGAAATTTGCCAGCGCACATTGATCGAGACAGATTTTGCATAATGTGTGCTGCAAGTTACGGAGCGGCCTTCACTGCAGAGAAAGAAATCCAGGGTGATGTTCTCGAACTCATTATAAAAAGCAATGCCTACAACATAATCATTCTTCCAACAAAAAAAGGAGAACTTCTCGTGATAATTGGTGATGAAGAGGATGCGGAAAAAATGAAAAATAAGGTGGATAAAGAATGAAGAATGTTATAGTTACTGGAGCATCTCGGGGTATAGGTAGAGCGATAGCTATTTATCTTGCAGGAAAGGGCTATCGAGTAGCCGTGAATTATGCGAATAATGAAGAGGTGGCAAAGGAGGTCCTTAGAAAAATAAGAGCGTGTGGGGGAGAAGGAGAAATTTACAGGGCCGATGTATCTTCATATGAAGATGTGGCAAAGATGGTGAGAGAGTTTTACGAAGCCTATGGTCCGATTTACGGCCTTGTTGCAAATGCAGGGATATACATAAGAAAGAACATAAGAGAAATGAGCATTGAGGACTGGAAAAGAACTATCCAGGTAAACTTAGATGGTGCATTTCATCTGGTGAAAGCATCCCTTTCTTATCTTGAGAAAAAAGCATCCATTGTTTTTATATCCTCTCAACTTGCCTTTCGAGGATCTCCCAGCAGTGTGGCCTATAGCGCATCCAAGGCAGGTACTCTAGGGCTCATGCGCTCTCTTGCCCTTCAGCTTTCCCCTCATGTGAGGGTTAATGCGATTGCTCCTGGCACTATAGATACAGACATGATCGCAAATTATAATGAGGAGCAGAGAAAGAGGAGAGAAGAGGAAATCCCCCTAAAAAGGATAGGAACTCCAGAAGAGGTGGCAAAGGTAGTTGCATTTCTTCTTTCAGAGGATTCTTCCTACATCACAGGAGCCACAATTGATGTGAACGGGGGATTTTACATAAGATAGATAGTACGAGGATAATCTTAAATATCTCCATAAGATTCGATAAATCGATGAAGTTTGCACATCTAGCTGATGCACATCTAGGGGCCTTTAGCAAGAATCCCGTGTTAAGGGACCTCAATCTTAAAGCCTTCGAGACGGCCATTATGAAATCCATAGAGGAGAATGTAGACTTTATTCTTATAGCAGGGGATCTCTTTCATAATCCTATTCCTGATATGGATATTGTGAAGAAAAGCGTTGAAATAATGAAGAGTGCTGTTGATGCGGGAATAAGGATATATGCAGTGTATGGCTCTCACGATTTTTCTCCAGGAGTGTCCTCTCTTCTCGACGTTCTGGCCTCCACGGGAATATTTAAAAAGGTGGTGAAACTTGAGCAAAACGAAAATAAGATTCTACTAAGAGAGACAAAAGACCCATCGGGAATCAGCATAACTGGAATATCAGGGTTATCTTCATCTGCAGAGGTAAAATATTTTGAGCATCTTGACAGGGATTATCTGAGAAAAATCCCCTCTCCTAAAATTTTTGTGTTTCACACCACAGTAGAGGAATTGAAACCCAGTTATATAGTGGATAAGAATGCAATACCAAAGTCACTGCTTCCTGAAGGTTTCGACTATTATGCGGGAGGGCACTTACATGAGAAAATACTCAGCGAGAAAGATGGCTCACCTTTGATCTATCCAGGCGCTTTATTTGGAGCCACATATAATGATCTGGATGTTCTGGAAAAGAGAGGTTTCTTCATAGTGGAAGACTTTAAACCAAGATTTGTGGAAATAAAAGTGTGTGATTTTTACAAGAAGATAATAAATGCGGATGGATTAAGCGCCACGGAGCTTCAAGAAAAGCTGCTTTCCCTTGCAGAGGAAAATTATGAGGGTAAGATAGTGATATTGAAAGTAAAAGGAGAGCTTGTATCAGGGAAAGTTGGAGATATTAATTTTCACGAGATACGGGAGAAGTTTAAGGAGACGGCTATGGATATTCTTCTCAATACTTATGGGCTCACAAGCAGGGAGAGTATAATCATCTCAGTTGTGGGTGAAACCAAAGAGGAGATAGAACACAATGTATTTAGCGAGATCTCAGATTACGGAGAAAGCTTTACCTGGGAGTTATTTAATATTCTGAAAGAGGGAAAGCCAGAAGATATGACAGATTCCGTATTCCGCGAGGCTCTCTGGAGAAAGGCTTACCCGATACTTATTGCGGCGGTAGAAGGTAAATTTTTAAAGAAAGAAGGTAAGGAGAAAAAAGAGGAGCAGAAAGAAGAGGAGATAAAGATAAGAGAAAAAGAGAGTAAAGAAGAAAAAAAGATGGTTGAAGAGAAATCTATGGAAGAGAAAAAAAGTGGGAAAAAAGTTACTCTTCTAGATTTTATGGGTGATGCAGGTGATAATTCGCAATATTAAACTTCATAACATAAGGAGCTATATCGATGCAGAAATTCCCTTGGAAAGGGGAACCATACTTTTTGAAGGAGACATAGGGAGTGGAAAAAGCACCATACTTATGGCAATAGAATTCGCTCTATTTGGGACCTCTGATCGTGGATTCTACGAAAAGCTTCTCCGTAAAGACTCAAAAGAAGGTTGGGTGGAGGTAGAGTTTGAGCATGGAGGTTTTGTATACAAGGTATATCGCTCTCTTGAAAAGAGTAAAGGGAGAATCAAAAGTGGAGAATCCTATTTTATCACCCCTGAGGGAAAGATGTATTTGGGGCCTTTAGAGATCAAAACAAAAATTCTCGGTTTACTTGGAGTAAATGTATCCTCCAAGAAAAAGAAGACACTACCAATAGTGAAATATGCCATTTACACACCTCAAGAGATGATGAAAGAAATTCTGATGGGGAGCAAAGATGAGAGAAAGGAAGTAATAAGGAAGATATTCAAGATAGATGAGTATGAAATTGCAAGAAAGAATTTGGATACAGTTCTTTCAAATCTTCGAGGAGAATCGAGAATTATTGAAAAGAAGAAAACTGAACTGGAAGAGGGAAGAAGAAAGCTGGAAGAGATTTCGGAGAAACTTGAGAGCTGGAAAAAAGATAGAGATAAGAGCTTGAAAGAATTGGAGAGGAAGAGGAGAGAGTTAGATGAGGTTGAGCAGTCTCTGAAATTATTAAAGGAGAAAAGAGAGAGATATAACCAACTGGAAAAGGAGATTGATAAGCTTAATGCAGAGCTTGAAGGTGAGCTTCGAGAGATTGAAAGAGAGAGGAAAAAACTGGAAGAGATGAAAGTTGCGGAGAAAAGAGTCAAAGAACTTAGCTCAGCTAAAGAAAGATACGAAAAATTGAAAGAGGAGAGGGAGAGTATAGCAAAGTATGTGGATGAGCTTCGCAGATTAGAGAAAAAAGAGGGAGAACTCAAGGGAAAGCTGAATAGCATAGAGAATTTTATAAAAAATAGGGAAGAGTTAGAGAAGGATATTATCTTTAAGAGAAAGAAAATGAATGAATTGAGGAAAAAAATTAAGAAAGAGGAACTGGAGGAGAAAAAGAGAGATGCAGAAAAGAGAAAAGAAGTTTTGCAAAAGAGTCTGGGAGGTTTGGAGCATGAGTTGAAGTCACTGCGAGAAGAGCTGGAAGAATACAGGAAGCTGGGAGCAGTATGCCCAAAATGTAAAAGGCCGCTGAGCGAAGAATATAAGAAAAAATTGATGGAAAAAGTGAAAAAAGAGATTGAGGAGAAAGGAGCAAGATTAGAAAAGCTCCGTAAAAAGATGGAGGGCGTAAAGGAGGAATTAAAAAATCTGGATGAGGAATTAAAAGAGAGCAGGAGAATAGAGAGAGAAATATCGCAACTTGAAGGGGAGATAAGAAAAGAGGGGGAGCAGCTGAAGAGAATAAAAATAGAGGCTAAAAGAGGAGAGAAATTAAAGAGAGAGCTTGATGAAATTAGAGGAAAAATTGAAAAACTTAGAAGCTTTGAAGAGAGAAGCAAAGAGATTGAGAAAGAAATAAAATCCTTAGAAAAAGCATGGAGAGAATATAATACGCTTGTTGGACAGGTGAAGGATAAGCTCACCTTAGAAAAATCCATTAAGGAGAGAGAGAATAAAATCAGAAATTTGAGAGAGAAAATTAAAAAATGTGAGGAAGGGCTTAAAAAGCTTGGTTATTCGGAAGAGGAGTTTTCAAATGTTGAGGAAAGACACAAAGACATTTTTGGAAAAGTTACTGCATTAAGAGCAGGAATTAAAGAG
>JAGHBQ010000179.1 GCA_021160945.1 Thermoplasmata archaeon | reverse complement strand
GCAAAACAATGTGATGCACACCTCTATTGCCCAAAAACTTCTCAAATTTAGAAGTGCCTTTCTTTTTCTTATTTCTGGCGTTGGCATAGAATTGTGCACCTCTATCGGTGAGCACAGCATCATGATCTCCATAGAGATGCGATGCTTTCAGATAAGTTTCAATAGCGGCATCGGTATCAGCCACTTCTTCATCTCACTGAGATAGTACCTGCGTGCCATAGAGACAGTGCTTTCGCTCATATCTTACCCATCTCCTTTTCTTCCCTCTATTCTTTCCCTCTCAGTATTTTCTCAATGAATATCGCTGACCGTTTCTGTTCATCGTAGATCGATAAAATCAGCATCTCCAGACCTTCTAATAGCTTCCTTCTTCTTCCTACCTTTTTTAGCTCTACTTTCCCGTATTTCCTGTACTCAGCCCATGTCTGCAACACTCTCCTTCTGCTCACCTTCTGTATCCTCGCTATTTCACCTGTGCTTAACTCTCCTCTCTCTTTCTCTCTTATTATACATTTAATCTTCTCTGTGTTGAGCTTATACACCCCTCCCTTTATAAATCTGCTGGTGAAATCTTTTCGGGATAGTACATACAGAAATAAAGAGGGAATCCTTTTTCCATCAAAATTTTGATTATCTAGTATGAGCATTTTGAGAAAAAATTTAAATAATTTCATGGAAACTATCTTTGGATGAATATGGAGAGTGTGAAGGAGAGGATAAAACACTACCCGGGAGAGATCATTCTGGATGTTTATGGCATAGAAGGAGATTCAGGTTTTATTGTACTCTCCTTCACAAAAGACGGAAAAATTGAGGGAGAATTGACTATTCGCACATCAAGAAAAGAATTAAGAGAACTGGCAAAATTTCTCAGGGAAAATATGAATAAGATATTTCGACATCAGAGAAACGTTGCACAGAGAGCACTTGAAGAAATTCTCACATAAATTTTTAACTTTCAACTCCATATACCATTATGCTGAAGGAGAAACTTATAGGATGTGGAGCAGTCAGATTTGGAGATTTCATTCTTACTTCCGGGAAGAAAAGCAATTACTATGTTGATATAAAGAAGGCGAGTACTAAGGCAGAGATCTTGGATTTTATTGCCAACGAACTATCAAAATATGTAAAAGGGGACCTTCTTGCAGGTGTTGAACTCGGTGCAATACCCTTAACCGTTGCCACTGCCTTGAAAATGAAAAAAGATTATCTCATAATAAGAAAAGAGACAAAAAAACATGGCACGAAAAAACTTATTGAGGGAGATTTTAGGAAGGGTTTAACTGTGGACATAATAGAGGATGTTGTCACCACAGGTGGTTCAGTTTTGAGAGCAGTTAGAATTCTCAGAGAAGCAGGATTAAAAGTTGAAAGGGTAATCTGCGTGGTAGATCGAGAGGAAGGAGGAAAAGAGAATTTGAAAAAGGAAAATGTGGTTCTCATTTCCCTTCTCACAGCTTCACAGCTACTTTCCAAGTAAGTATTAAAAATCTTCATATTCATTTTCATGATTAGCACCAAAATTTAAATCACATTTGAAAAATTGTCAGTAATTTCGCAACATTTTTATATTTGCATATCATTGCATTTAATGGGTGAAGGTGATGGGAGAGAGATTGAAAAGATACCGTTTAGTGATTGCTATCGGTATAGCGTTTCTCATTGGCCTCCTGGTGGGATATGCATTTATGGTGGCAGTGCCCGAAGAATCCGCCAGAGCAGAATACATAGCCTGGTTCAAAGCAATCGGCGATATTTTTGTGAGATTGGTAAAGGTGATTATACCGGTGATTATCTTCTTTACAATATCCTCGGCAGTAGCATCCATTAAAAATGCAAAAACTCTGGGCAAAATATTGCTCTGGATATTGATTATTTACATAATTACATCGATTATCGGCGCAACCTGGGGACTAATAGGAGGTACAGTGTTCAAACCTGGAGCTGGAGTGAATCTTACTCCACCTAGTGACTATGTGGCACCCACGCCTATGAAGGGCCCAGAAATCCTTTTGAGCTTCTTCAAAACAGATTTTTCTCAGCTATTAACAGCCAAGGGAGCAATGACAATGATTATATTTGCAATATTATTCGGTACGGCAGTAACACTGTTGGGAGATAGAGGAAGGAAAGTGGCAGATCAGCTAAAACTCATTTCAGATACTTTGATCAAGGTGGTCAGAATAATAATGTGGTATGCACCAATTGCAATCTTCGGCTACGGCGTATGGCTCATGGCAACCTATGGACCCAAGATCCTCGGTGCCTACGGTAAATTTCTGGGTGTTGATTACCTTATGACATTCATTCACTTCTTCCTGGTATACTCCATAGTGGTTATGCTTGGAGGGCTCTCTCCACTAAAGTTCTTCAAAGAGCAGAGTGAGCCTTTTGTTATCGCATACTCCACAAGAAGCAGTGCGGTGAATCTGCCATTTAACATGGCCGCAGCAAAGAGAATGGGTGTTCCGGACGAAGTGTTTGGAATCACTGTACCCATAGGTGCAACGGTGAATATGGATGGTACCGCATTATATCAGGTGCTTAGCGCTCTTTTCATAGCCCAGTTATTTGGCATACATCTTGGTCCAGGAGCCTTCGGTCTTATAGTGTTCTCAGCCCTAGTAGGTTCCGTGGCCACCGCAGCGATACCCAGTGGGGGTACAATAATGCTCGCATTTGTCCTTTCTGTAGTTGGTCTTCCTTTAGAGGGTATAGCCATAATGATGGCAGTTGATCCAATCGCAGATGCTCTCAGAACTGCAGTTAACGCATCTGGCGACAATGCATGCAGTGTTCTCATAACAAGGCTCATAGGAATGAAACTAAGAAAGGGTCCCACTACCGAATCTGAGCTCTAACTCTTTTTTTATCTTTTTTCCAAGTCCTCGCCGCTGCCAAAGGTCATTTGAATAGCATTGTAAACATCCTCGTATCCGTAGAGCATTCTTGCAGAGGTGGGTATCAACGTTCTGAAGGCATCTACGTTCTCTAATGCTTTAAAAAGCTCTATGCTCAACTCTTTAATCATTCCTGGATTTTCCTTAAGAAGTGAGAGATAAAGGGAATCCCAATCTGAGCTCCAATTAGCTATATTCTGTAGCTCTTCATCGCTTATTATATCTATCTTGGAGAGTATGTTTATGTAAGGCTTGTAAAATCTAAAGTATACAGAGGAAGAGAGCATAAGAAGAGACACATATCCAGAGGGGCTTTTAGATAATGCAGGATCAAAAAGAAAGGCGAGTATTGCAGAATTTCCACCAAGATAATCCACTATAAATTTGCTTGCAGTCCTGAATGCAAACAGTTCTATCTGGCCTGCAGTATCATATATAACATAATCTGCCTCATAACTATCTATCTCACTCTTGAGCTCTTCGACAAAATTTGCCATTAAATCTGCTGCAACTATTTGGGCCCCATTAGGTCCAAGCTGATACTCTTCCATAATTGAAGGAAGATCAACTATATCACGAATATCCACATCGGGAATATAGGGCAAGTTCTCTGCTCCTGGATCTAGATTAACTGTTATTGCTTCATACTCATTCTTTATCATCCACTCTCTAAAAGCTGCAGTGAAAGTACTTTTCCCGCTTCCTGCTGGGCCTACAACGAAAAGGTTTGCAATCATACTGCAAGGAAAGACTCAAGAGTTATTTTACTTTTCTCCTCATCTTCCACCATAAGGGAATCTATTGCCTCTTTTAGCACAAGAACTCTCTGTCTGAGATATTTTGGCACCTTATATTCTTCTGTAAGTCTCAACGCCTTATCCAGATACTTCTTTACCCCTTTCTCATAAACTGTTAACGTGAGCTCCCCTCCGCAGTAGGGACATTTTCCACTAAGAGGTATTCTTCTGAATTTTGCATTGCATTTCTTGCATCTGAACCTCTGCGTCCCAAACTTCTTTAGATTTCCCATTATATCGGGAATAAAATGATGCGAAATTATCCGGGTAGCCATATCATGCTCATCTACCGCTCTCACCTTTCTCGCCAGTTCAAGCTGGCTTTCCATCTTCTCCGCCATTGGGCCCAGAACTTTATATGCCGATTTTGTGACCCCAATATTTATATCCTTTGTGTCATGGGTGAATCTAAATCCCTGATACTGCTTCCATGTTCCTATCCTCTTTTTCACAAAATCCATTATATCTTTCACTTCATCAGGCTTTTTGAATGCAAGGGTGGCATAGTAGAACTCCAAGGGATATCTCTCCATTACGTCTACATTAAGTGCCTCTTTATCTATCTCCGTTGGTGTAATTCTCGTTGTTAAAACTAGCGGCGCATCCATTAATCCTCCCCGAGTGGATGGTAAGAACTTACGAGAGAAGTCTAAAAGCCCCTCCAGAAGAAGCATTATAGAATCTTCATCGCCATCGCAGTTTCTTCTTTTTGCCGCATGAAAAAACGGATGGGCAAATCCAACAGAAGCTTCTGAGAAACCGATTATTCTGCCAAGAATTCCTGCAGAGGTGTGGGGTGCAAGTCCTATTACAAGATGGCCTATCAAATCCTCTCTTCTCCTCACATTATAGAATCTTCGCATCTTGTAAAATTTCTCAAGCAACTCATCCACATAGTTGGCCACCTTAATTAAATAATCTCCCGCATGCTTTGGAATTATTATATCCTGAACTTTCAGCTCACAGAGCTGTTCATCACTCACGAGCTCCTGGCCAAGATAGTCGTGGGTGTACCCAAGCTCCTTAGCTTTCTCAACACTTAACCCGATTTCTTTCAGTCTGAAGTGCGTGATAGCAATATCGCTCATATCGAATCTCACAGTTCCATCCTTAAAAACATACACTTCGTTTTTTGCTCTCAATATTCCCTTCTCCAGTCTCTCCGGTATGCGCTCGGAGGACATCATCTTTTTTACTCCCTTGACATCCCATTCCACTTTTATCCCGAGATTTTGCTCTGCCCTGTGTAAATAATCACCAAGATTTATTTTGATATTCATTATCCTTTCTGTAAACTCTGTTTTAGTTTCGCATTTTGGACAATAAGGAAGGAAGGTTTTTTCTCTACATACCGGGCACTTTCTCTCGCCCACTTCAATCGCCACATGATTTTTCTTGGCTGCCTCGGTTATTAATCTTCTGTTTCCTCCGCTCTCTCCTATCGGAAAGAGAGAGTGTATAGGAGGCCTCATCTTTCTGGGTGCTGCCTTCTCAGGTCTTCCCATTCTTGCCCCTATTCTAACAGGGGATCTGGGCATTATTTTCACTCTCGCAAGATGATTTACGAGCTCCATCACAT
>JAGHBQ010000176.1 GCA_021160945.1 Thermoplasmata archaeon | reverse complement strand
CTCTATCTCCTTGAGAAGGGACTGCATGGTGAGAATGAAATACAGATGGTGGGCTATCTGATGGATGGAATGATAGAGTTCAAGATAGAGACACACAAGACATATCTCACTGTTCATGGTATAACTGAAGTGCAGAGCCGAAACTGGATTGAGGTTAGTGCCACGAGAAGTGGTTTGACTCTTGGATCATTTACACTTGGACACATAAGGTAAGGGGGTTTTGATTTTGATAATTCTCGGTATAGAGGGAACTGCTCACACCGTGGGTGTTGGCATAGTATCCGATGAGAGAGTGTTAGCTAATGTTTATCACATGTACAAACCTCCTCAGGGGGGCATACATCCAAGGGAGGCTGCAAATCATCATGCGGAGTATCTTCCAAAGGTTCTAAAGGAGGCCCTTGTTAAAGCTGACATTGATATTAAGGAGGTAGATGGTATAGCCTTCTCTCAGGGGCCTGGATTGGGACCGTGCCTGAGAACTGTTGCCACGGCGGCAAGGGTACTCAGTTTGAAATTAGGAGTTCCAATAGTAGGGGTGAATCACTGCATTGCACATCTAGAAATAGGTCGTTTTACAACCCATGCGGAAGACCCTGTTATGCTCTATGTATCCGGGGGGAATACCCAGATAATATCCTATGCAGGACATCGATACCGTGTATTTGGAGAAACTCTTGATATTGGGATCGGAAATATGCTGGACAAGCTGGCGAGAGAAATGGGTGTCCCATTTCCAGGGGGGCCTTTGATTGAAAAAATGGCTTTGAAGGGAGAGAAGTATATTCCTTTGCCCTACTCAGTGAAGGGTATGGATGTCTCTTTTTCAGGTTTATATACTGCTGCGGTGAAAAAGCTTGGGAAGGAAAGAAAAGAGGACATAGCTTACAGTGTTCAGGAAACTGCGTTTGCAATGCTTGTGGAAGTTACGGAAAGGGCGCTTACCCATCTTCACAAAGATGAAGTTCTTCTTGCAGGGGGTGTTGCCAGGAATAAAAGATTAAGAGAGATGCTAAAAATAATGACTGAGGAAAGAGGAGCAACGCTCCACATTCCACCCGATGATCTCTGTATAGACAATGGGGCGATGATTGCTTATCTTGGTTTACTTATGTTAAAGCACGGTAAAGCGATGAAAATAGAAGAAACTTCTGTGATTCAGAGATTCCGTACGGACTATGTGGAAATTCCTTGGGAAGTCAAGAAGCACAGAAAAATATACCATAATGCTCCAGGAGCAGAGGCTATTATTAAAGAAAATGAATTCTTTGGCAGGGAGGTCATTCAAAAGATAAGAGTAAAGAAAGGATATCGTCTTCCTGCTCTCGATATCATGCTCAGAAGAGAAAGAACCAAAAAAGAAGCGCGAATTCTGCACGAAATAAAGAATTTAGGGATTCTTGCACCAATAATATACGATATAGATGATTTTGAGCTCACAATTGAAAAGATAAATGGAGTAAGCGTAGTGAGTGTGCTTAATGAGCTGGATGAGAATGAAGTTCGCAGGATTTTGAGAAAAATAGGGAAAATCGCCGCTAGGATGCACAGGCAAAATTATGCCCATGGGGATTTTACTACTGGCAATATGATTTTAAAGGATGGAAAAATTTACCTCATAGATTTTAGCATGAGCGAGAAGAATGCAACTCTTGAAGAGATGGCTGTTGACCTGCATATGTTTGAAGAATCTTTCAAGGCGGCACATTATCCGCACCTTTCACTTCTTCATGAGTTCTATGATTCCTATCGCTCTTTGATGGGAAATGAAACTATTGATCATGTTGAGGAGATAAAGAGGAGGCGCAGATATGTTTAAACTGATAACTCATAACAGGAATAAGTATCTGGAGATGAAAAAAATAATCCCTTCCTTGGAGATGCTTGATATGGAATATCCAGAGATTCAGGCGGATACCATTGAAGAGGTGATAGATTTCGCACTGGATCATCTGGGAGAGAGAATTGAAGGCGATTTCATAATAGATGATTCAGGCCTGTTCATTCATGAACTCAATGACTTTCCGGGAGTTTACTCCGCCTATATTTTCAAAACTCTTGGAAATGAAGGTATCCTGAAGCTTCTGGAGGGAGTAGATAGGAGAGATGCTACATTTAAAACAGTGATCGGGTTGAGATATAAGGGAGAGAATTTCAAATTCATCGGTCTTTGCCATGGAAAGATTTCCAAGGAGGCAAGAGGAAAGTATGGATTTGGGTATGATCCAATTTTCATACCGGAGAGATACAGCAGAACCTTTGCGGAAATGAGCACCGAAGAGAAAAATAAAGTGTCTCATAGAGGTAAGGCTATTCGAAAGCTGGAGGCATTCCTGAAAAGAATCGGGGAGATATAGCTATCTAAGATATTTCATAACTTCCTTTCGTACAGAATTCTTTTCTTCCTCACTTAGGTAAGGGAGATTTCCTATTCTCCCCTCCTTTCTGCTTCCATCTTGCATAGAGAATATGAACATTCCTTCGCTCACAACACCTCTGAGCTCTGCAGGGGGCAAAAGGGCCACGGGGATCTTATCTCCCTCCTTTACACTCGGCTCATTTGTGATCACAGTGATGACACGTCCAACATTCACATTGCACACCTTTAAATTATCGGCGTTGGGATGTTTCCACACGCTCTCTACCTCACCCACTCTTATATCCACGGCATAAGCTGGATCAGGAGGTAGTTTTAAGCGGGAATCAAGATTGTATATTATGTTCATACAAAATTTTATCCTTGCTATTTTTTCCTCATCCATTCCTCGGGTTTTTACTTTTTTGGTCCACTCTTTGCCCCCCAGCAACTCCAAAAGTTTCACCATCTCAGATTTTATTTCCTCGAGCATAGGTTTCATTGATTCAAAGTCAAGATAGCTGTATTTCAGGGCAATAATTTTCTTCTCTGTCTCCTCTGCGATTTTGGGAGGCTCTTTTCCTACACCCTTGCTGTTAAGGAGTATATTTTTAAGCTCTCGGGAACATTTCTCTGCCATAAGTATCCTGGGATCTGATGCAGTATCCATAGTGGTGTATCGAATCAGGTAATAAAAATTAATCGGAAAAATTAAATCTCGCCTCTATCATCTCCCCCTATGTATGGATGGACAGGGAGATTGTTACGCATTGACCTTAGCGAGGAGAAAATTAGAGAGGAGAGAATTCCAGAAGGGATATTACGGGATTATGTAGGAGGACGAGGTCTTGGAGTAAAACTGTATTACGATTCTGTTTCTCCCAAAATAGATCCCTTTGCAGAGAAAAATCTTCTTGTTTTTGTGGTAGGTCCTTTAACTGGTGCCACTCCTATGTCAGGTCGACATGTGGTGGTTTCCAAATCCCCACTAACGGGTACAATATTTGATTCCAATTCTGGTGGTTTCTGGGGCAAGGAGCTACACTACGCTGGCTACGATGCTCTAATAATTCAAGGAAAGGCGGAGAAGCCAGTATATCTCTCCATTCATGACGATGAAGTGGAAATTAAAAATGCAAATGCTCTTTGGGGCCTCAATGTGGATGAGGTCACCTCCAAATTGGAAGAAGAAGGGAGTGTTGCCTGCATAGGACGTGCTGGAGAAAGAGGTGTGCTTTATGCAAATATAATGAACGATTTGACCCACACTGCTGGTCGTGGTGGCTTGGGTGCCATTATGGGGAGCAAAAGATTAAAGGCGATAGTTGTCCGAGGTACAAAAAAACCTGAAATTGCAAATTTGGAGGATTATAAAATTGCAATGAAAGAAATGGTACGTCTTCTAGAGGCTTCTCCGCCTTTAAACAAAGGTTTGCGGGTTTTCGGCACTTCGATGCTCTATGACATTGTAAATTACTTAGAAGTTATGCCCACCAATAATTATAGGAGTTCACACTTCAAAGGTGGAGAAAAACTTTCAGAAGATTACATACTGGAACATTATGAAATCGAAAGCCATGGATGCTGGGGCTGCCCTATAAATTGTAAGAAGAGAGATAAGAAAAGAAATGTGGAGCTTCCAGAATATGAAACAATATGGGCTTTTGGTCCAAACATTGAAAATAGAGATTATGAAAAGATCGTGGAAGCGAATATCAAATGCAACAGATACGGTATAGATACCATCACCGCGGGAGCAACAATCGCCCTCTACAGAGAGATCACCAAAGAAGATTATCTGGATAGAATTGAAGATATAGGAGAAGGGAAATTCCTCACAGAGGGTGCTAAAAGATTAGCTGAGAAATTTAATGCGTTGGATAAGAGCACGGATGTTAAGGGGCTTGAGCTTCCTGGTTATGACCCTCGGGGTCTCTACGGCCAGGCATTGAGCTATGCCACTAGCAACAGAGGTGGCTGTCATCTTCGCGCTTACCTTGTTGCCCCCGAAATAATAGGAAAACCCAAGCTTATTCATCGACTGAATCCCGAGGATAAGCCCGGGCTTGTGGTGATATTCCAGAATCTGAGTGCGGCGGTTGATTCTCTTGTTCTCTGCAAGTTCACCATCTTTGCCATGGGTGAGGTGGAGTACTCCAAGCTTCTCTCCTCTGTGACTGGCATGAATTACAGAAGTGAGGACATCCTGCTAATAGGAGAGCGAATCTACAATCTTGAAAGATTGTTCAATGTGGAGGCCGGAATCGGCGGTGAGGAAGACACTCTGCCTCCAAAGATATTCAGCGGTGAGAATGCTCTGGACAGGGTGATATTTGAGAGGATGCTGAGAGAATACTACGAGTTCAGAGAATGGGAAGACGGCGTGCCCACTGAGGACAAGCTGAAGAGGCTGAAGCTCAAGTAACTTCTCTAGAGTACGGATATTATTTCGCTTACAACAAGGCAGGTATCGACTCTTTGAGTAGTGCTGTTGGAAACAGAGAGGAAAATGCCGGAATAAATATCTAGCGAGGTTTTGTAAATGAACACTTAATCCAGATTTTCAGAGATTTCAGGTAAGAGTTAAGCAGGGTATTTTTCTATTATCTATTCTATTGAGAAATGTCCTGCAATG
>JAGHBQ010000198.1 GCA_021160945.1 Thermoplasmata archaeon | reverse complement strand
TTTTTACGCTTATAAAGGATATACATACTCAGGATCCACAGAGTTATAAGTGTTAGGGCAATGAGCCAGCCGTTCATCATATCCCCATGGAAAGCAGATATTTAAAAATGAGGGCAAGATACTTATAATTAGAAGATATCTTGACATCTATGATAGAAAATATTGAAGAATTGATTAAGAAGGCAGAGAAGATTTTACCGGACGAAGATCTCTTTTTAGAGGTAATTAGAGATCTCATTAAAGATGAGATAAAGAGCTATTTGAAGGATAGAATAGAAAAAAACCCAGAGATAAGAAAGGAACTTAGGGAAGCAATTCTCAAATATGTGAATGCCAAAGTTATGGAGGCGGAATCTTCAACCATCCTGCTGAAAGCTCTTGGGGAGCTGGGGATTATCACACTTCCACCGGAAATAAAGAAGGATATCATATCTCATTTTTACAAAACATTCCAGAAAGAGATAGATGAAATCCTGGAGAAAACCCTTTAATCCAAGATTCTTACTTTTCCATCCACTATTTCTATGTTGATTATGGCCTTTATTTTGTGACCTATTTTTCTCTCTATTTCCTCCAAATTCCTATTTTTGTTGACCACTACCACAATCTCAGAAATCTTCGCACCTATCTTTTTAATACCCTCAACTACTGCCATCATCGTGCCCCCTGTGCTTAGAACATCGTCAACAAGGAGGAGCGAATCTTTGGATGTTATGGAATTTATATACAATCTGCTTGTGGAGTAGCCTGTTTTCTGTACAACTTCAACTTCTCCTGGTAATCCGTAGGGTTTCTTGCGAACCACTGTCATTGGCTTGGTAAGCTCCATGCTCAGAGCCACGCCAATGGGAAGCCCCATGGCTTCCACGGTGAGAATCTTATCGAAAGAATCAATATCCACCCTCTTTATTATTTCATTTACGGCATCTTTTAGAACAGCAGGATCTATTTCTGGAATTCCATCTGTAAGGGGATGGATAAAATATGGATAATTTCCCTTCATTATAACAGGTGCATTTTTAAGGGACTCTTTTAGCAGTTTCATTTCACCAGCTCCCATTTTCTGTCTTTCTTTCTAACCACCCCTCTCTTTTCCAAATCTTTGAGTATTTCTCCCACAAGACGCAATTTCACATCTATCTGAAACTGCTCTTTGAGCGACTCTTTTATTTCCCGAGTGCCCTTTTTCTTGTAAAGGGTTTTGGGGATAAGATTGCGTAGATCTTCATAAACATTCCAGGGAAAGATGAACCAGGTCCACCTATCCTCCGGTACTTCTTCAGAATAGTAATCAGGAACATATTTGGAATGGGTTATGTGAAGCAATGTGGCACTTCTTAGCTGGGAAGGATTATGACCTTTGATATGCTCCACTGCAAGTCTTAAACTCTGTCCTGTGTCGGTAATATCATCTACTACCAGAACTCTTTTTCCCTCAATGCTCACCTGCAGTCCTTGGGCAAGCTTTGCTTTTCCATCGGGTGTGGCCGTAATACCCCAGTGTTCTGTTTTAACAGCGTAAAGATCTTTTATGTTTAAATAATCAGCGATCAACCTTGCAGGTACCAAACCTCCCCTTGCAAGACCTATCACTATTTCTGGAGAATATCCACTTGCAGCTACTTTTTTTACTATATCCTTAGACCAGTTTTCAATATCCTTCCAGGTTACCAGCTGACATCTAAATTTTTCAATCATTCTACCACCATCTTGTAATCTCAATAAGGATTATAAAAATTGCGTTTTCTCGATTTCGCTCATCTTACATATTTTTTCTCTACATAAGGTGAGCTCATAGCTCTCAGCATAGTGATATATTGAAAAGGCCTTCTAAGGCTAAATGAAATTACATCCCCCACATCTATTTCTGAGTTCCCTACATCCAGAACCAGGTGATCACTGCTTCCTCCCAGTACTTCAATTCCAGGATCCTTGGGTTGAAGTCCATGAACCTCTACATCTTGGGTACCCAGGGCAACAATTGCTCTTTTTCTTATACCCCTATTTTCAAAGTGTAATTTATGACCTGTGGCACTCAATCCCCTTGGTCCCTCAGGAAGAGAAGGTTTTCTTTGCACTTCGATTACCTCTGCTTTTATGGTAAAAGTATCCTGGCGTAGCCATGGAATTACTCGATCATCCGTAGTGGAAGTTCCAAGAAGAATGGCCTCTCCAACTCTTATCTGATTTATCCCTTCTGGAAATTTCTCCTGTTGCACAAGCTGGAGAACTACTGTGCCTCCAGTGGAGATTATTTCTAGATTCTTCTTAAGTATTTTCTCAGTCTTTCTGGCCATCTCTACCAGCAAGCTTTGGTTTTCGTATGTAGGTAAAACTCCACCAAAACAACCCACATTGGTAGCAACTCCGACTATCTCTATTCCTTCAATATTCTCAGCCTTTTCTAAAAAAAGCTCAAGCTGGGAAGGTAATATTCCCTCCCTTCGATCGCCCACATCAATTATAATTATGACCTTGTGTACCTTTCCCCATTTTTTGGCCCAAAAAGATAACTTTCTCAAAGTTTCTATTTCTGCATTTATACTATAATCTGAGAATTTCACAACATCCTCACATTCACTGGGCATAGGCTCTCTTATAAGCATATATTTGGCTTTTATTCCGGCATTTTGCATCTTTTTTATGTTATCAATTCTTGAATCTCCAAGTATTTTTATTCCGGAAGATATCATTATTTTTGCAACTTCAGTATCACCGCAGACACCCTTGGTTATTCCTGCTATATTAACTCCGTTGGATTTCCCTAAATTTACTACTTTTCTTGCATTTTCTTCAATGGCACTGAGATTTATCTCTATTTGAGGGTACATAAAGCCTCACAGTGAAAGATAGAACGGTGAGTTCAGACAAGTAACTCCTCCATCTCCTTTCCAGAATTCTGAGACATCCACCTCAATTGGCTTGAACCCCTCGCTTATCAGCTTTTTCTTTGCTTTGGGATACCCTGCTGGAATAAGAACTTTTTCTTCCCCGAGATAGAGGAGATTATTGGCGTATAACTCATCCTCTGGAATCTTTATTAACTTGAAACCATCAAAATAGGAGGTATCAATCACTTGAGGAGATATAGCAATCCTCTTTTTTCCCAGATAATTCACCCCAGATAAAAGATGGAAGATTTTTGTAATCTTTATGCTTATAACCTTCACATGAGGGAATGCTTTTGCAAATTGCTCAATTCCTTCTTTATTTGTTCTTTCTGATTCACCTATGAAAACTATGCCTACATCGGTCACAAGAACATCTCCTCCTTCAATGGTTCCTGGAGCACAAATTTCTTTAGTAGTAAAGCCATAAGCTTGTAAAAATTCTTTAATGCTTCTTTCCTCTCCCCTTCTTGAGGGCTCGCCAAATTTGCATATCACCGCTTTTTTGGATGATGCGCCTATTATGGATGTGTCCTGAACAAACACACTATCTGGATGCTCTTCCAGAGGTGGAAGTTCTATGACTTCAATTCCATTCTCTCTCAGTATTTTCACATACTCCTGATGCTGTCTCAAAGCTCGGCTCCACTCTATACTATTATGCTCTGGATTGGAGGAAACACAGTTTGGA
>JAGHBQ010000123.1 GCA_021160945.1 Thermoplasmata archaeon | reverse complement strand
CTCTATATCCCTTGGCTCTGCGAGAAGCCCGTTAAAACCATTTTTCACAATTTCAGGTATTGCAGCTATGCTATAAGACACTACAGGCTTACCTGCGGCGAGTGCTTCGGCTATGCTCATTCCAAAACCCTCAGAAATGCTGGGAAGACAGAATATGTCAAAGGAGGCATAGTAATGCGGCATTTCTTCCTCTCTTATCTTGCCTGCGAAGATAACTCTTTTTTCCATCCTGTACTCCTTAACCATTTTTCGAAGGCGATCTTCTATCCCCAGAATTCCAGAGCTCCGGGGATCGGGATTTGGGCCCACCAAGATTATATAGGCATCGATATCCTTGGCGGCTTTAATTAAATCCTGCGGCCCTTTTCCCGTGCTCAATCTTCCCACAAACCCTATAATTTTCTTTTCTGGAGGTATCTTATGCTTTCTCCTCACATACTCCCCATTGCCATTTTTGAATTTTTCTAGCTCTACTCCAGGAGGAACCACATAAATTCTCTCTTTATCTAATCCAAGCTCTACAAGTCTTTTTTTGGTATAATTACTGGGAGTTATGTAGCCTGCATAATTCAACTTTAGAGATAATTTTTCAAAATTTTCATAGAGTGATGAGCTTTCCCACCCAGAATACTCTTCATATTTTCCTATATACACATCATGAATGTGTCGCAAAATTGGAATCTTGGGATTGATTTTCCAGAGATAGGAGAGTGTGAAAGAGGAAAGGTAGGAGTGGGTATGAACAATATCGGGATTTATTTTTTTTATCAAACTTGGCACAGCGAATATCATCCCTGCTTTGGAAAGACGATAATAGGGTACACCCTCTTTTATCTCTCTTCTCTCCGTATTGAAAAGTTTTGTGGTAATTACCACAGGTTTCTCTCCAATATTTCTCTGCATAGTGGAATACTTATAAACTACATATTCAACGCCCCCTATGTGAGGTAGAGCCAAATCACTGACATGCACTATTTTCACACCATGAGATGTGGTTTTCAATCTTTAATTTTTTTGTTTATGAGGGAAGGTAGAAGAAAAATTTTAAAACATACACTAATTAAGGATGTGTGGATATTGAGCAGAGAATAAAGGAGCTGGAGGAAGAGATTAAAAGAACGCAGTACAACAAGGCTACGGAGAAACACATTCTGCGACTCAAGGCAAGAATAGCGTATCTTAAAAAAGAATTGGAGGAGAGAAAAAAGAGGCAAAAAGCTCAGAGAGGAGGAAAGGGGATAAAGAAGAGTGGTGACGCCACTGTAGCTTTGATAGGCCCTCCCAGTGTGGGAAAGAGCCTGCTCTTTAATAAATTGACCAATGCAAAGAGCGAAGTTGCGGATTATGACTTCACAACCTTAGATGTATATCCTGGAATTCTCCATCACAGGGGCGCAGAGATCCAGCTTCTGGATATGCCTGGATTGATTGAAGGAGCCTCTTTTGGTAAGGGAAGGGGAAAAGAGATTCTTAGCATTGCCCGCAACTCAGATTTAATATTAATTCTTCTGGATGTCTTCACCTTAGAGCTTCTTCCTGTAATCCTGAACGAGCTTTACAATTTTGGAATCAGAATCAATCAAAAGATTCCGATGATAAGTGTAAAGAAGAAAGATCGTGGAGGTATAAACGTGGCTTTCACCGTACCCCTTAGTATGGATTTAGAAAGTATTGTTACCATAATCCGTGAGTTCGGTTACATAAATGCAGATGTCCTCATACGGGAAGATATCACAGCAGATAGACTTATGGATTATCTTGCAGGCAACAGAGCTTATGTGCCCGCAATTCTGGCGGTGAATAAAGTAGATTTGGTAAATGGAGAAACTTTGAAAGTATACAAGAAAAAGCTTAGCTCATGGAATCCCATATTTATCTCTGCCAAGGAAGGTTTAGGAATTGAGGAGCTGAAAAACAGTATCTTCAAAGCATCAGGATTGATAAGGATCTATCTTAAGCCTAAGAGTGGAAAAATAGATTTTGATGCACCCCTAATTTTGAAGAGAGGGGCTACTGTAGAGGATATATGTAACGCTCTACATCGTGATTTTGTAAAGAAATTCAGATACGCTATGGTTTGGGGCAAGAGTGTGAAGTTCCCAGGCCAGCATGTGGGTCTTGAGCATGCGGTGGAAGACGGGGATATTGTAAGACTTGTGATAAGAAGGTAGGCAATTCTTTAAATACCAGAAGGGGTATGGGTGTTGGAGGGACAGGTGAAAAAGTTGCAGTGATTCAATGATTTTTCAGCTGTTCCAGTGAATTTAGGAGGAATATAGTATGAAATTCGAGGAAATGAAAATAGATAAGAGAACCAAGAGAGCTCTCAAAAAAAGAGGGTTCATAGAAGCCACAGAAGTTCAGGAAAAAGTGATTCCTGTGGCTATGAAGAAAAATGTGATTGTTCAATCCAGAACCGGGTCTGGCAAAACCCTGGCTTTTTTGATTCCCATATTTGAGGATCTGGAAAACAAAGGGTATGTTGAGGCGATAGTTCTCGTACCCACCAGAGAGCTTGCACAGCAGGTTGAGCAGGAAGCGAGAGCTATAGGAAAGGAGTATGGAATAAGAACTGTTGCCATTTACGGGGGTGCCAGCATGGAGAGACAGATTGCAAAACTTCCCTCACCAATAGTGGTGGGCACCCCGGGCAGGGTAATGGATCTTATGCGTAGAGGATATTTATCGCTTGAGCGTATAAAATTCTTCATTCTTGACGAAGCTGACAGAATGATGGACATGGGCTTTCTCGAGGACATTCTCTGGATAATGAAGCGTACAAGTGAGAATAAAAGAATGATGCTTTTTTCCGCAACAATGCCTGAAGGCATTATAAAACTTGCCAGAAGATATATGAAGGAAGGGGAAAAATTTCTGCTCTCTGAGGATGAGATATCCGCAAGGGGAGTAAAGCAGTATTACATCTCTGTAGGGGAGATAAACAAAATTGCAAAACTTTCCGCGCTTCTGGATATCGAACCTGGAAAATACCTTATATTCTGCAACACGAAGAGAAAGACGCAGGAGCTTGCTGAGAAGCTCAGGGTGTTGGGGTACAGAAGTTATCCATTGCATGGGGATATGAGACAGGCATCGAGAACGAAAACGATGAATGATTTCAAGGAAGGGAGGAGCAATATACTTGTTTCCACGGACGTGGCTGCCAGGGGAATAGATGTAAACGGCATAACCCATGTGGTAAACTACGATGTACCTCTTTATCCAAAGGATTATGTTCACAGAATAGGAAGGACGGGAAGGATGGGGAAAAATGGAAAGGCCATAACCTTTGTGCGAAGAGATGATCGAGAATATTTCAGAAGAATAGAAGAGTTCGTGGAGAAGAAAATACCTGAAATAAGATTGGATTCAAAAGGGAAAGTAAGAGAGAGAATAGATTACAGGGAATTCTCCAACATCTATGGGATGGTTAAATTCAAATTCAAATTAAAAAAATCTATGTCTGAATGGGATCTCATAAAATGTGTGGAGAGAGCTGGCATAAAAGATTTTCAGATTGGAAAAATAAGGATAAAAAACATGGATGGTATCATGGAAGTCCACTATTCCACAGCCCATAGATTGAAAAAGGTAGATATTTTAAATGAACTGCGGGTAATTGAGCAAAATTACCCAGAGGTGTAGTTTTATATACCCCAAAATCTTTATTTTTGAAAATCATATCTTCTTCTCAGATGGAGAACAGATGCCTTATTTGTGGGAAGAAACTTCACGATCCTTTTGCAATTTACTGTGCCGAATGCGAGTATGAGCTGAAAAGGGCAAGATTGGAAGATGAAGAAACTGTGGATGAGTATATAGAGAGAATGCGGGGAGAGAGGACGAGAGAAGCCAATCTTCAGGGTATCAAAACCCTTGATTTTTGGCTCACTCTGTAGGCTCTTCTATTTGGATATCAACACCATACATCGCTTTTATATAATCCACAATATTTTTGAGATTCTTACTGTGGTATTCTACCTCATTCTTTCTGGTCCTGTAAAAATGCTTGAAGACCTCGTATCTCTGATACATTTCATTGAATCTAATGGAGAGTTTAAACGCTCTCGGAGAGTCTCTATGAGAGGTTATGTCCAACTCAACTCCTTTTTTTAAGAGAGACTCAGAGACCTTAAGCTCCATTTTTCTCACACTCTTTTCATTGGGATATCAAAAAAAGTATAAAAAGATTTCAAAAACTCTTTTCTTCGAAGAGTTTCTTTTCCTCCTCCGGTGTGAGATCCACTTTCCTTTCTGATTCTTCCTTTTTCTTCTGCTCTTCTATCTCTTTCTCAATTTCCTCGTAGCTTGGAATTGGACCCAGAATCTCTCTTGCGCTACCAACCACTTTCTCTATCTCCTCGTACTTGAGCGGTGTGACCTTTTCTTCAGTTTCCTGTCCAGCGAGATATTTGGCCGTGGACTCAATGAGTCTTGTGATCTCAAATGGGAATATTATCTTTGTAGCCTTTCCATCTGCCACTTTTGTTAGGGTATCTAAAGATAGAACGCTCAATGCCCTAGAACCAAGAGTTGCAGAACCAAGAGAAATGATCCTGTACCTCTGTGCCTCGCCCTGTGCCTTGAGTATCGTTGCCAATCTGTAACCCTGAGCTTCGAGAATCTGTGCCTGCCTCTTTCCCTCTG
>JAGHBQ010000197.1 GCA_021160945.1 Thermoplasmata archaeon | reverse complement strand
ATGTTGTAGATGAATCAGGATTTAATGAGAAAGAGAAGTATTTGGAGTTGTGGTGTCTGAATGGATTTAGATATGCCTTAACTGTATATACTTCTCCCTATATAAATCATCTTGACTTTTTCGATCAACTACCACATTGATTCCTCATGAATATGCCAGTGCCAGCAGAAACTCACTTTTGAGATTTTGTAAGTCTTGTTCTTGAGTATTGGACAAGGCATGCCGGGGGTGCTATCTTTATATGCCAAAATCAGCGGAACCATCCCTTCCATCCTCCTCAATCATCTTCATGATATGCCACACTATGTTCATTCCGGCAATCATCTCGGGATAGAGAACCTCATCCGCAATGTCCTTAAGAATCTTTCTCTCCTTCTCCGAATGTACCCTGGCTATTATCCTGCAATCCGGATTTTTCTCCCGTATGTAGCGGGATGCGATAACCGAGTCTTTTGAGGAGGAAAGAAGCACAAGGGCGTACTTTGCTCTCTCTACATTCACGGCATCGAGAACATCACCGCGTGTGGCATCTCCCAGAATGCAGCGGTATCCCTTGGATTTGAGATAGTCGCATCTTTTTTTATTCTTCTCCACAATTATGAATTCTTTATGAAGCAGAGTGAGTGCTGAGGCTGCATACTCTCCTATCATGCCTCCCCCAAGAATTACAGCATGGTCGCTCAGCTCCTGCTTTTCTATTTTTCCAAAAACATGAAGTGTGAGGAATGGTGTTATCAAGGCAGTAACTATGGCCATAACCACTACGGAGGTGAAGAGGGGTTCATCTATGAGTCCATATATCAAGCCTATCTTTGTGGCGGCCAGAGTTGCGCCCAGCTGCGGGAAAAACACAACGCCCAGGAGTGGTAGGTTTTTACGAGAAATTCTGGAGTATATGTAGCCACCGAGGAGCTTGCTTCCCATTAGACCGATAATTATGGCAAGCAGGAGATACAGGTAGCTGGCACCCCTGAGGAAGAGAAGCGGGTCTGCATCCATACCCACCACGATGAAGAAAATGGGTATGAGAAATCCCCTGCCTATAGAACTGAGTTTATGGCAAATCTCCTCGCCTTCCATGGACTCTCCCAGAAACAGGCCGGTGAGAAAAGAGGCCACTATGGGCTCTAGACCCATGAGCTCGGATACTCCTATCATGGAGAATAGAACGGCCATGAAGAAAACTATTTCCATCTCCTCATAGCTGCTCCTGTATCTGTTAAACACCCACTTTCCAAGTGTGGGTATGTAGCGGGAACCCAGGAAGATGAAAAGGATGAGGGCAACGATAAAAAGAAGCAGGTGAACGGGATTGCTGTCTCTGTACCACTGGAGTATGAGTGAAAGGGATATCAGGCTGATGGTGTCAAGTATTACCACGGTGGGTATAAGCGTGTTGCCTATCTTATCCTTCAGTTTTCTAGTGTGATTGATAATAGGTATTATCTCGCCCACAGATGAAGATTGAAAAACTGTGCCTATGATGAGGGGCGTGGCCAAAAGGTATTTAGGAGGATGATATCCCCAAAAATAAACAAGGAGAAACCCCATGAAAAAAGAGATTGTAGCGAGTACACCACCTAATGATGCAACATCTTTCCATTCAACATTCTTAACACCTCTTATCTCAAGTCCAGCAAGAAACACAAGAAAGAGAAATCCCAGTTCTGCGAAGAACTCTAGGCCCTCAGATTTGCTAACTATCCCAAAACCATTGGGTCCTATAAGCATTCCTGCAATTATAAGAAGAGGGACAGCTATAACCTTTATTCTATGAGAAAACTCTGAAATAAGAAAGACAAGAACAAGAAGAAGTCCGAAAGCTACCAAATAATCCAGCATCCTCCTCATTATATTTATGAGGCCATGTCATAAAAGCTTTTCTAAAACTTCTTAAGTTTATGCGATTGCTCTCAAGGCAAATGAAAAGATTTAAATAAGAAAACATATTAAACGCTTTTGCGGTGATTTTTATGGAATACACAAGATTTGAGATTGCTCGAATAATAGGCGCCAGAGCCCTGCAGATTTCGATGGGGGCACCCATTTTAATTCATGTTCCGGAGGATCTTATAGATCCACTTGATGTGGCCATGTACGAATTTAAGAAGGGAGCAATACCCATCACGGTGAAAAGAAAGGCAAAATAAAATTTAGAAGGAGAAGCTCTCATCATCTTTGGGAAGTATCACCTCAAAGCCTCTTTCTCTAAGGGCTTTGGCCAGTGCCTCTCGGTTATCTCCATGCATCAATATAATCTTTTCAGGAGAACATTTTTCTGCAAATTCTATTAGTTCACTATGACCTGCGTGGGCTGAGAAATCAAAGAAGGAGACCTCTGTGTCTATCTTCTCTTTTATTCCATAAAGCTCTAGAATTCCGCGATCCATTAGAAGTCTGCCATTTGTTCCCTCGACCTGATATCCTGTTAGAAGAATTGCACTCTTTGGATCATTTTTGAGGTGGTTTATATAGTGAAGTACAGGGCCTCCTTCCAGCATGCCGCCTGTAGCTACTATTACCTCGGCTTTCAATGCTTTTCTTCTGTCACTTCTCCTCTTTACTATCTTCATTTTGTTTCTGGCCTTTTTGAGCTTTTTTGCAGATTTTAGATATTGAGGATATTGAAGAAAGTGATTTGTGACAAATTTGCCCATACCATCCACCCATATATCGTAATCTGTTTTGGCAAGTAT
>JAGHBQ010000042.1 GCA_021160945.1 Thermoplasmata archaeon | reverse complement strand
GTGCGTGAAGGGAGCGATAAACGAAGACATACGCAGAAATGGAGAGAAGAGGAAGAAATACCTCCCAGAACATCCAGGAAGGTTCCCTGATGGCACCTATTACTCTGGGATACGCACGACCTTTAACCGCTCTTAGAAATTTAATCATTCAAGTCCCCTCCCGGTGAGCTTGAGGAAGACATCTTCAAGAGTTGGCTCTTCCTTATTGAGGTAATTAATTTTTCCACCCCTTTTAATAAATCCATCAACAAGATCCCCTATGGATTCTTCTTTATCCATGATTATTCTCAATCTCATACCATTTTCTTCTTCACGGCACAGATATTTGAGTACACCATCAATGCTGGAGATCCAAGAAATATCAACTTTGGGTGATACCTTAATGACTAAGGAAAATTCAGAGGAAATTCTCTTTTTCAGATTTTCTACAGTATCTACCGCTATTATTCTTCCCTCATTTATTATGGCCACTCTATCACAAAGCTGCTCCGCCTCATGCATATAATGGGTCGTGAGCACTACTGTTCTGTTATCTCTTTCCATAATCCAGCTTTTCACAAATTTTCTTATTTCCCGGGCAACCTCCACATCCAGCCCTAAGGTGGGTTCATCAAGAAATATGACCTTCGGATCTGTCAGAAATCCTCTGGCAATATTCATCTTCTGTCTTTGCCCTGTGGAGAGATTGCGCACCTTCTTATTTAAAATATCCTTGAATCTTAACTTTTCCGCAAATTCATATATTCTCTTCTTTGCTATTTTCCCCGGAATGCCGTAAAACTGAGAGAACATCCATAGATTCTCTTTAACGGTTAGAAGTCCATAGCCAGAGTACTCTCCACCAGAAACCATATTTATAAGAGGTCTAATCTTCAACTCCTCTGTGGAAGTGTCATAACCAAGCACATACGCCTTGCCTCTGGTGGGAAGAAGGAGGGTTGTGAGAATTCGAATAAGTGTGGTTTTACCTGCACCATTTGGACCCAACAATCCAAATAACTCACCTTTTCTTATCTCAAGATTGACATCTTTCAGAGCTTCTACTATGCCCTCCCTTGTTTTGAAAATGCGCCACACACCCTTAACTTCAATTGCATTCACAAGCAGGTGAATATCTTCAAATATCTAATTCTTTTCCTGCCTTTTAGAAGGGAGAAGAAGTGAGCACAGGGCACCGATGAGCAGAGAGAAGGTAAATAGGAGAAAAAGACCTACATCATTGAACAAAACCCTCATAAGAGGGCCTATTAAACCACCTATTCTTCCCACGGAGTTGGCAGCTCCAGAGCCAGTGCCTTTTATTCTTGAAGGATATAGTTCAGGGGTTACGGCGTAAAGAGCACCCCATGCACCGAGGTCAAAGAAGGAAAGCATAGTTGCTCCGATAAAAATAATGCCCGAGAGAAATAGATATGCTGCAAGCGCAGTGAGGAGCATAAATAAAAAGAGAACGTATCTGCGACCTATCTTCTCTATGAGATATGCAGCTAAAAAATAGCCGGGTATCTGAAAAAGATAGGTGGTGAATACGAATATATGGGATTTCACCACAGGATATGTTTTTTCCATTATCGTGGGCAACCACGTGAAGATTCCATAGTAGCTCATAGCCATGATAAACCACACTGTCCAGATCACATAAGTATGGCGATATTTTAATACCTCCCTTACGGGAACCTTTCTTCTCCTAGAAGAAACAGTTTCTGGCAAATTTTTACTGAGCGGTAGAAGAAGAAGCCAGAAGAGCGAGGTGAGATAATACCATTCCCACCCAGAAGGAAGGGTAATAAAGATGGAGGTAAAGGATGCAAGAATCCATCCGTATGTCCAGAAGGAATCTAAAAGGACCACCATTCTTCCTCTTATATTATTAGGTGCTTTCTCGCTGACCAGTGCGCTCAGCGTTGGCAAAATCATACCGAATCCTACCCCTGCAAGAAGACGCAGGAGGAAAAAGAAAATATAACTATTTGCAAGATACATGCTGGCAGTGGCCAGAACATGCAGGGGAAGAGCCACAATCACTATTTTCCTCCTACCGATTTTATCGGATAGGTAACCGAAAACAAGAGAGCCGAAGAACCATCCTATGAGTGTGATGGACGTAAGAAGTCCTATGAGAAAATTTGCAGAAGGGTTATTATTCAGAGCCAAGATTTCCTTTATTCCTTTGGTAGTAAAACTCACAACTGCCATGTCATATGCCACAGAGGCCCAGAATAGCCCTGGAAGAACGAGCTCTCTATATCTCATGGAGGACATAAAGGGTATATTAGATTCCACTATTTTATCCCTTCGAAGGATTTAAATAAATCCCATCTTTAACATCCCTGTGGAGCCTTCAGAAATCAAATATATATACAATCTTCGAAGATTTGGAATGAAGATGGGTCTGAGAATAATGAGGGAACTTGCAGAAAAGCTTGGAAATCCCCACGAGTGCTTCAAGAGCGTTCATGTGGGTGGCACAAATGGAAAGGGTTCTGTTTGTGCCTTTGTTTATTCTATCTTGAAGAGAAAATTCAGAACTGGACTATATACATCGCCTCACATATCAAGGTATACTGAGAGAATAGTGGTAAATGACAAGGAAATGGATCTAGGTTATGCTGTGAATTTCATAAAAGAGTGGAAACCAATAATAGAGGAGCTTGCAAAGGAGAATAGAAATCCAACATTTTTTGAGGTAACCACTGCACTTGCCTTCCAATATTTCCGTGATATGAATGTTGATTTTGCAGTTGTTGAAGTGGGTCTTGGGGGGCGTTTAGATGCGACAAATATAATTACTCCTGAAATTTCTTCAATTGTTACGGTGGGTCTTGAACACACAAAGGTACTTGGAAACACCATTGAGGACATTGCAAGGGAGAAGGCAGGAATAATAAAAAAAGGTGTTCCTGTGGTTATCGGCGAGAGAAAAAAAAATGCTTTGGAAGTCATCAAAAGAATTGCTGAAAGAAGAGAGGCGAAGTATCACAATGTGTATGAGGAATTTCAAATATATGAGTTTGAAATGAATTTTCATGGACTTTCCTTTAAAGCTCTCTCTCCTCTTAGAGAATATGATGTAAAGTTACCCTTAACAGGTACGCATCAACTCACCAACGCTTTGGTTGCCATAAGAATTGCTGAATTGTTGGGCGAGAAGTATACCATTGAAAAAGATGATATTCTTGAGGGCCTCAAATCTGCAAAATGGAGAGCTAGATTTGAAATAAAAAGAGAGAAGCCTCTTCTCATCTTCGACTCGGCTCACAATCCTTCTGCAATTAATATGCTCATTGATACTCTTAAAAAATTAAATGTTGAGAATCCCCTTTTCTTATTCTCTGCCCTCTCTGATAAGGATATCCATACCATATTCTCAAAGATGAGTGAAATTTCCAGCAGAATAGTAGTTACGGAAATAAATTATGAGAAAAGAAAAACTTCTTTGGATGTTCTGGAGAATGTTGCCAGAAACTACTTTAAGGAAGTTAGGGGAATAAAAAATTCCTGCGAAGCCCTAAAATATTGCCTGGAAAGAGAAGAGGATACCGTTGCAACAGGTTCCATTTATTTAATAGGGGAGCTGGAAGAATGTCTAAGGTCATTGTAGCCTATAGAAACAAGGAATTTCTGGAACTTGTGGAATCTCTTGGGCATGAAATACTCTACTCCATATTTATGGGTGATAACAGAAATCCGAAGTATTATTTGAGCAAAGGAAAGATGGAGGAGATAAGAGAAAAAGCAGATGCGTTGAAAGCAGAGAGAGTTATAGTTGACGCTATTTTAAAATCCTCCCAGTGGTATAATTTAGAGAATTCCTTCAATATTCCTGTAGATGATAAGGTTCGCCTCATTATTGATATATTTGCAGATCGGGCAAGAAGTAAGGAGGCCATGCTTCAGGTGGAATACGCAAGATTGCAGTACGAGATCCCGCATTTAAGGGAGCTTGTGCATCAGCTTAGAAGCGGAGAGCATCCGGGATGGATGGGTGGAGGAGAGTATGAAATTGCAGATTATTATCAGATGATCCGTCGAAAGATGGCAAGAATTAGGAGAAACATAGAAAAAATGAGGCTCCAGAGAGAAGAACGCAGAAAAATGAGGAAAAAAGCAGGATACATACTGGTGGGAATAGCAGGTTACACAAACAGTGGCAAGAGCACGCTTCTTAAAGCATTGAGCGGAAAAGATGTGGTTATTGAGGAAAGAATGTTCTCTACGCTAAGTACAAGAACTTCTAAAATAGGAAAAGAGAAGATCCTTATCACAGATACTGTTGGGTTTGTTGAAGATATGCCGCCCTGGCTGATAAAAGCATTTGAGCCCACACTCGAGGAGATTTACAATGCAGATATTGTTCTTTTATGTATGGACGGTTCTGATTCCTCAGAAATTTTAGAGAGAAAGATGAACCTATCCCTTGATATTTTAGGTTCAAGGGTGAAGGGTAAGATTATCCCCGTAATCAACAAGCTCGACATGGCAGAAAACCTTCAGGAAAAGATTGAAATTGTGAGAAGAATTGGAGAACCCGTGCTAATATCCGCAAGAGAAGGGTACGGTCTTGAGGAGCTTGTGGAGAGAATAAAGAAAGAAATGAACATTAAAAGATATTGCTTGGAGATAGAGCATTTGGATGGGGAAATAATTCAATTTATAGAAAGATTTGGAAGGATAAAGAAAATTGCTTCAAGAGAAAAAATTTTTGTTGAGTTCGAGATGCCTGCGGATAAGCTTGATGCTTTACATCATTTATTGGATTTAATTTCCACAGGAAACAGTGAGGGGTTGAAGGAGATATAAGCGTTTTGGTAAGCTTGTTGATAAAAAAATCTTTTTCTACTTCAATTGTATATCTACCCTTGTTTCGGGTGGAAATATGAGGGCTGAGAACATATTTGAAAAACATATACGGAGGGATACGCTGTTTAAGGGGAGTAGAGAGGCATTATATC
>JAGHBQ010000169.1 GCA_021160945.1 Thermoplasmata archaeon | reverse complement strand
CTAATCGAGCTACCTTTTCCTCAATTTTTATCACTCTTTCTACGATATTTTCTTCTATACTCATTTTCAACACCTCATATGGTTGGCGGGGGCGGAATAATTACAGTCTGTCTTGGAGGTTTCCAGGTAAGTCCCAGAATACCGCCTATCAGGCCTAGTAAAAAGCCAATGATAAATCCACCTCCTATTGGTAAGCTGAAAATAGAGAATACCAATACGAGAATACTGCCCACTTTCACTTTTTGCGGATCTCTCATCATCATTGTCCCAATGAGCACCACAATTCCAAGCACTAAACCCACTGCAACTAAAGCCATTCCTGCACCAGGATGGTGGATGACAATGATGCCACCAACAGAAGAAATTAATAAACCGTTCAAAAGTATAAATATTCCTCCTATTAGGGATACAACAAACGCCGCCTGGGGATATTCATCAGCCATCTAATTCACCAAAGGTAAATTGAATAATTTGTATAAATAATTTTTTCAAAGCAAAAATTAAAATAATTCATTATGATGAAACTCTATGCTCATAGTTCTCCTTGTGGGTATGCCAGGTGCAGGGAAAGAGGAATTCGTAAAAATTGCAAAAGAACAAGGGTACAAAGTTATGAGAATGGGAGACGTGGTTCGTGAATTTGTGTATTCACAGGGACTTGAGCTAAAGGATGAAATTGTGGGTGGCATTGCAAATAGCGAAAGAAAGAAGCACGGAATTGATATTTGGGCAAAGAGAACCTTAGGTAGAATAAGGGGAGAAGATGCAAAGAAAATAGTGATAGATGGAATAAGATGCATTGAAGAGGTTGAGGTGTTCAAAAAAGAACTGGGAGAAAATGCTGTTCTTGTGGGCATATTTGCTCCTCGCAAAATAAGATATGAGAGAATTCTAAAAAGAAAAAGAGAGGATGATATCTCAAACTGGGATGATTTTGTCAGAAGGGAGATGAGAGAACTCTCCTGGGGCCTCGGAAATGTATTTGCCCTTAGTGATTATATGCTCCTGAATACATCAACACTCCAAGACTTCAGGGAAAATGTCACAAGATTTTTGGAGGCTCTGGAGAAAGAGAAGGATGACCCGTGAAGTTATTTTTAAAAGAGAGTTTTCGTATATTGCCGTTTTCAAAACAATTCCAGGAGGTGCTATGAAAGGTATTTCTCCCCATATATAGGTAACCTCTCCCTTCTCTATTATATCTCCCTTATAACGAGATTCACCCTTTAGTTCATATAAAACACCATCTTTCTGGAGATACCATTTCCCTTGATAATAGCGGTAGTGCTCTTTGTACCCCCCAAATTTAATATATCCCGGAGAATTTGCCTCAGAAAAGTAGTACCATCCACCGTTCTTTGGTACTCGCAGAAATTTTTTATGAGGGGCATCTACAATTAAAAGTGTGCCGCAGTAGGGACAGGTTAGCATCTTTGTGTAGCTCTTATCTCCAAGCTCTGCATAGCATGTGGGACACTGCCAGGGCAATCTCATAGTTTCACCCTCATAATCTCCTCAGCAATTTTAATTGCTCTAAGATGTTCCTTCACATCGTGAACCCTCAAAATGCCTGCTCCATTCATTATGGCGATTATATTGGTAGCAATAGTTCCCTCTAATCTTTGGTCTGTATCCACATCCAATATTTTTCCTATGAAACTCTTTCTGGAGGTACCTATCAAAATGGGATAACCTAGAGAACGGAAGGAGTTGAGATCTTTTAGAATCACTAAATTATCCTCAACTCTCTTCCCAAAACCTATGCCTGGGTCTATAATTATCTTATCTTCCTCAATCCCCTTGCTTTTTGCAAAGTTTATGCGTTCCCTTAGAAATCTCATTATCTCTGAAACAGTGTCCTCATAGGTGGGATTAACCTGCATATTCTTGGGTTCACCCTTCATATGCATTATTACCACAGCCGCATCATAATCTCTTATAACCTCAGCCATTCCATCCTTCCGGAGTGCAAAAATATCGTTTATTATGCTAGCTCCTCTTTTAAGCGCTTCTTCCGCAACTCTGGGTTTGTATGTATCCACAGAAATAGGAATCTTTAGATCATCAAGGTTCTCCAGCACAGGAATTACACGATGAAGTTCTTCCTCTTCGCTTATAGGGGAAGAAAACGGACGGGATGACTCTCCCCCTATATCAATTATGTCCGCGCCCTTCTCCACCATCCTTCTTGCACGGGATACGGCAGCATCCACACTGAAATATTTACCTCCATCCGAAAAAGAATCTGGGGTTACGTTGAGAATTCCCATAAGCCTTACTGGAGGAACCTTTATTTTGAAATCTCTGGCAGAGATTAAGAACTCGTCTTTCTCATAATTTCTTAGGGTTTTCAAAATTTCCTCTGCCATATCTTTCCCCTTAAATGGTTGCATTTTCATCTTTTCTATCAGTATTTCAAACTGTCTCTGCGTGCCAAAAAGTATAGCAGGCACTTTTTCACATTTTAAGGTAGCAGCACACCAGGGAAGAGAGCAATCCATCCCCGCTGCAAGAGCTTCCTGCTTGAGAAGCAAGGCCCCTTTCAACGGAAGATTCTCAAGTTTTATAGCGTAAAATCTTCCCTTCTTCTTCATAATTTCTATCCCATCCTTAGATACTCCTATTTTTTGCATCTTCTCCTCAACATCGTTAATTACATGTGCATTGAACATAATAGAGAATCGGTTTATGATTAAAAAGTTAACCATGGAAGAGAAGATGAAGAGAAAACACTTAAATATTACCTGCCTATTCGTCCCTTAGTCTGGTGATAGGTATGAAGATGCCCAGGAAAATAAAAATGTACTGTCCTTACTGCAAGCGTCATACGATTCATGTTGTGGAAAAGGTGAAGAAGAGAAAGGCAAGTGAGCTCAGAGCAGGTCAGAGAAGATTCAGGCGAGTGACTGCAGGCTACGGGGGATTTCCAAGGCCAAGATATGAGGGGCGAGAGAAACCCACAAAGAGGCTCAATCTTCGTTTCAGATGTAGCGAGTGCAACAGAGCGCACACTTCCCCGATGATTCGTGCCAAAAAATTCGAGCTTGTGGAGGTGAAGTAAGTGGGTAAAAAAGAAAAAGCAGGAAAGAATATTGATAAAGCTTTTGTAAAGGTCAAATGCCCAGATTGTGGCAATGAGCAGCTAATCTACATAAGGATCAGTACTGTTGTTAAGTGTCATGTGTGTGGCGCAACTCTTGCTGTTCCAACAGGAGGCAAAGCGGATATTAAAGGTGAGATTGTAGAGGTGTATACTTGAGAAGGGAATATCCAGAAGTGGGGGAGCTTGTGATCGGAACCGTTAAAACCGTGAAGCCCTATGGGGCATTTGTTAGCCTAGATGAGTATGACAACAAGGAGGGGTTTATCCATATAGGAGAAATCGCCACTGGATGGATTAAGTACATCCGCGATCATGTTAGAGAGGGGCAGAAAGTCGTATGCAAGGTTCTGCGCGTGGACCCCAGCAGAGGGCATATAGATTTATCGCTTAAAAGAGTGAACGAGCATCAGCGTCGCGAGAAAATTCAGGAATGGAAAAATGAGAGAAAGGCGCAGAAATTATTCGAAATCGTAGCCCAGCGATTGGGTAAAAAAGTAGATGAATGCTATGAAGAATTTGGATATGAGCTTATGGAAAGATATGGGGGGCTCTATCCTGCATTTGAGGATGCTGCCATAAATGAAGATGCTCTTGAAGATGAAGGTTTTGATGGTGAATGGATAAAGGTTTTCACAGAGGTTGCTAGAGAGAATATAGTGCCTCCATATGTTAAGATTTCCGGTTATCTTGAGTTAACCACCAACGCTCCAGATGGCATCGAAAGAATAAAAAAAGTTCTTCAGGAGATAGAGAGTGAGAATATCACCGTTACATATGTGGGAGCTCCAAGGTATAGGGTTATGGTAAAGGCAGAGGATTACAAAACAGCAGAAGATATTCTTCAGAGAGCAGCCAATTGCGCGCTTGAGATGTTTAAAAAGATGGGTGGAGAGGGCGAATTTCACAGAAGGTTGTAAAAATGCACACTCTCATAAGAAAATGCCCAGTATGCGGAAGATACACTCTTCGGGAAATATGTCCCGCCTGTGGAGAGAAGACCTACGAGGTTCTTCCCCCGAGATTTTCTCCTGAAGATAAGTATGGTAAATACAGAAGAATGCTCAAAAAAGAGGTGAAAGAATGGAACCGATCATAGTTAAATATCTGGTGAAACCGAAATTAAAAGATCCTGTTTTAATTGAAGGTCTACCTGGAGTAGGAAATGTTGGAAAAATATCGGCGGAATATCTAAAGGAGAAATTAAATGCAAAACCTTTTGTAGAGCTCTATTCTAAGTATTTACCACCCCAGGTTCTTATGCAGAACGATGGGACTATTTCTCTTGTGAAGAATGAGCTCTGTTACTACAAGAATCCCAATGGTAGAGATCTCATAATTCTTGTAGGTGATTATCAGGGAATGAGCTCTGAAGGCCAGTATGAACTATCATACAAAGTCCTGGAAATAGTGAAGGAATACGGAGCCAAGTTAATATTTACCCTGGGTGGCTATGGCACAGGGCAGCTTGTAGACAAGCCCCGTGTTTTCGGAGCGGCCACGCATAAGGAGCTTGTAGAAGAGATGAAGAAATATGGTGTGTACTTCTCACCCACAGACCCTGCTGGAGGAATTGTTGGCGCTGCAGGGCTTCTTCTTGGCCTTGGTTCGGTTGTTTTTGATATGAAAGGAGTATGTCTAATGGGCGAGACCTCAGGCTATTTTTCTGACCCAAAAAGCTCATATGAGATACTAAAAATTGTTAAAGAGTATTTTAATCTGGAGCTTGACTTAGAGGAGATTGCGCTTCGCTCTCAAGAGATTACTGAAATAACCACACAACTTAAGGAAGAACAGAAAAGCGAGGAAAGAAAGGAAGATCTCGGTTACATTGGCTAAATTAAGGTAAACCTTAAATTTTTGAAATACTTACCTTTTCGGAGGTGTTTCTTATGATTGATGAGATAGTTTATGCCATAAAGAAGGCTGAGACCAAACTTTCTGAAGACACTGTGAAGGCATTGAAGGCAGCATATGAGAGAGAGAGTAATCCTCTAGCAAGAACGCAGCTGGAGGCGATTCTAAAAAATGTGGAAATTGCAGAGAAGTACTCCCTTCCCATGTGCCAGGATACAGGTTTGCAAACATTCTTTATGGATGTGGGCTACGATTTTCCGTTCATACGGGAACTGAAGGTGGCGATAGAGGAGGCAGTTAGACGTGCTACCAAAGAAATTCCACTTCGTCCGAATGCAGTGCATCCTTTTCTGCACAAGAACTCTGGGGATAACACTGGAAGATTCGTTCCGTACATCCATTGGGAGCTGCACGAAGGAGACGACGCTGTGATACATGTTATACCTAAGGGTGGCGGTAGCGAGAACATGAGCGGGCTTTACATGCTTCCACCCGGCGTGGGAATCAAAGGTATAAAGAAGAAGGTGATAGAGCACATATTCAATTCAGGAGGTAAGCCATGCCCGCCGACGATAATCGGTGTGGGTATAGGAGGAGGTGCAGACCTGGCACTAACCCTTGCAAAGAAGGCGGCAATTCTGAGACCCATAGGCGCGAGACACGAGGAAGAGTTCGTAGCTCAGCTGGAGGAGGAACTATATGAAATGGCCAACAAGCTGGGTATAGGGCCCATGGGACTGGGTGGCGATACCACGGTACTTGATGTGCATGTTGAATACGCTCACAGACATCCCGCAACACTGCCGCTAGGTATAGTCACGCAATGCTGGGCCAACAGAAAGAGAAAGGTGAGGATAAGCGCTGATGGCAAGGTGGAGGTGGTCTGAATGGAGTATCACGAGAAGACACCAATTCAGGATGCAAGGAAGTACAAAGTGGGCGACGTGATTTACATTACCGGCGAGGTCATTCTTGCAAGGGATGAGGCACACAAAAAGCTGCTGGAGGAGGGCTCTCCGCTGGACCTGAAAGGTTCCGTGATTTACCACTGCGGCCCAGTAGTTGCGAAGAAGAACGGTGAGTGGAAAGTTGTGGCAGCAGGGCCCACCACAAGTATAAGAATGGAGATATTCGAAGATGAATTCATAGCTAAGTTCCATCCTGCTATAATTGTGGGTAAGGGAGGAATGGGGCCCCGCACTCTGAAAACTCTGAAAGAGCATGGCGCTGTTTACACTGCCTACACTGGAGGCTGTGGAGCTCTCGCTGCGGAAAGGATAAAGGGAGTGAAGGAGGTGCAATTCCTTGAAGAACTCGGAATCCCCGAGGCCGTGTGGGTATTCCGCGTCGAGGAGTTTGGTCCCCTCGTGGTAACCATGGACTCACACGGAAAGAGCCTCTATGATGATGTGAACAAAAATGCAAGAAAAAATTTGGAAGATATTTTAAAAAAGATAGAAAGATGACTTTTTCTTTATTCTTTCCTTTTTCTTCCCATCCACATTTTTGCTATTTTCTTCCACAGTTTCACATATCCTATTAAGAATGGAATCTGAATCAATGGAGTAACTGCGGGTGGAATAGCCATTAAGCCCATTCCGGCACTCATCGCAATTGCCATTGCCGTTCCC
>JAGHBQ010000059.1 GCA_021160945.1 Thermoplasmata archaeon | reverse complement strand
GTACCATGCAGTGGTGGATATATGCCCTTATAACTATGGTTATGTTTGGCATAACCAATTTTCTGGTGAAGCTGGCAGGACATTATAAGATGGATAGCATATTTGCCTCCATAATTCTCTGGCTTGCAGTAGGTGTCATGGGCTTAATATTTCTTGCCTATTTCCTCTCCACTGGTCATTTTCAGGAAAATATGAGAAACACAAAACCCATTTATCTTCTCCTTCCAGTATTTGCAGGAATGGCTCTGGCCATAGGAATGTATACCATAAAACTGGCCCTTACCAAAGGACCTGCAGGGCCATCAGTAGCTATTTTAGCATCCAACGCATTTCTTGTTGCCCTGTTGGCATTCATCTTTATAGGAGAGAAACTATCTCCTTCAAAAATAGCAGGTATGATACTGATCTTTGCAGGAATCATCATGATGAGTCTATGGTAAAAAGTAGCGGGGGGTGGATTTGAACCACCGATCTCCGGGTCTCGCAAGCCCCTTTGGGGGTAAAGCCTCCTATCAGGGCTTTATGAGCCCGGCGGGATTTCCTGGCTACCCCACCCCGCTATGTGTTATGAGACCAGCAGGACGAGCATTCCAGTGCGAGCCTGTCTTTAGACGAACGGTGTTTCTGCTATATCCTATTGAGCCATAATATAGGGCTAACTCATAAAACTTTCGATTCACGGGTAGATCCAAGTTCCCGTTTCTCCGTTGAGTGCATCTGTAACTTTTTCAGGAGAGGTTATTAGTACCTCCTTTCCTCCATTCTCCAGAAATCTTATGGATGCTAGAATCTTGGGATACATGCTTCCCTTTTTAAAGTGACCCTCGCTCATATATTTTTTCGCATCCTCCACATTCATCTCGCTTATTCCCATCTGTTCAGGTTTTCCAAAATTCAGATATACTTTATCCACACTGGTTAGTATAAAGAGCTTATCCGCATGAATATCTATTCCCAGAGTTGCCGATGCGAGATCCTTATCTATCACTCCTTCCACACCTATTAATCCGCCATCTTCCCTTATAACGGGGATTCCTCCACCGCCTACAGCTATAACTATAAATCCTTCATCTATAAGTTTCCTTATGGCTCTTTTCTCCACTATTTCTAGAGGATCTGGTGAGGGAACAACTCTTCTCCAGCCTCGTCCCGAATCTTCAATTACATGCCATCCCTTTTCCCTGGCCAGTCTTTTTGCTTCCTCTTCTGTGTAAAATGGACCTATGGGTTTTGTGGGGTTCTTGAATGCAGGATCATTTTTATCCACTATAACCCTTGTGAGAACAGTCACTATTCTTTTATCTATATTCTTTTTTTCAAGGATATTGTGAAAACCCTGCGCAAGCATATATCCAATCTCTCCCTGCGACATCGCACCACAAATATCTAGGGGCATAGGTGGCACTATATTCTTAGAATTTTCATTTTGCAGTAAAATGGCTCCCACCTGAGGCCCGTTCCCATGGGTCACAACAACCTTGAATTTTTTAAAAAGAGGATATATATTCTCTGCAGTTTCCTTGGCACGGAGCATCTGCTCCTCCGCAGTGCCGTGATCGCCAGGCCTAAGAAGCGCGTTTCCCCCCACTGCAAGAACAATAGTTTCCATAGAAGGGTAAAGGTAATGTTCTATATTAATTTTTTACATCCTGAATGGCTAATTTTTTGAACTTTAAATGGAGCATGGCTTGAAGATTCGTGAAAAGAAATAAATATTCTTGTTTGTAATATTTTTACGATGAAAGGAAAGAAAGCGTTTTTGGGCGGGGGATGGGAGGATATACGACTCAAAATCCCTTCCGGAAAATATCGCCTCGTCATGGTTGATTTCTGGGATCATACTGCGGAGATGCTGGGAGATTTTGATTCTCTGGAAGAGGCAAAAAAGTATCTTGAAGAATTCGCCGAATTCGATGATGAATCCGTTGATTTCGTTATCTACAACAGCCGCGGTGAAGTGGTATACAATGCCGATTGCTTCTCACCATTTCCTGCAGAGAGCAGAGTTGAGGGAAAGGGGGAAATCAGAGTTCCTGTTGAAGAGGATGTCACGATACAGATAGACGAATCTGCCAACTATGTGGTAGTTGCCATCTTCACCAATTCCAGTGGAAATTTTGAAGACCTTTTGTTCGAAGAAGTTGAGACTCTTGAGGAGGTGAAGAAAGCTGCAGAAGAGTTGAGAGAAAAGCACAAGGATGCTAGCGAAATAATAATTCTGGATAAAGATGGGAATGTGTACTAGTTTCACGTTTTCTCTAGCACTCTCACGATGAGCAGAGGAAATAAAACGGGTGCGCTCCTTCAATCCTTGGAATATGTTATGTTGAACTCAAAAACTTGTCTCTCCTGCTCTATAATTATTTCTTTTGTGAGAGTACAACTGTCATATTTAACCTGAATCTCGGCTGGATAATTAAATGCATCTATACTTCCTGAAAATTTTTGGGTTTGCTCTGGCCCTATAATCTTGGAGCCCATATTCACCAGGGTGTGATTGTAATATGCACCAGACTGTTTGCTTATTACCTTCACCTCGACCTCTAAGCTCCTATTTGTTTCATTGTGCACGACCACTATTATTTTATTCTCCTGTGGCTCGCTGAAGGGAGCAACAATGGTGGTGTAGATTCCCAAGCCTAATAGTATAATCGCTGCTATTATTACACATACAATTCTCGCTTTTAAAGAGAACCAGAAGTAGTCTTCCCAGAAACTTTTCTCCTCACTCATAGCTTCTCCGCCACACTCGCAATGAGTAATGGTAGGAGTACAGTTGCATCTCCTTCCACGGTTACATATTTAGCATCTTCTTTTACCTTTCCCCAGGAGATCGCTTCGCGTATCCTAGCTCCACTCAGCGAGCCGTCCCATTCCACTGCAGTTGTTATATAAACTGCGTAATCCAAGCCTTCGCGAAATTGATTCCACCATATTGTGTGGTGCTTTGAAATTCCGCCACCGACCATGAGAGCTCCAGTTTTTTTCGCATCAAATATTATATCAGCAAGCTCGTGCTCATCTTTCAGAATATCAATCTGAAAATCAGGATGCATTTCTCTGAATGACCATAATTGTGAGCCAAATGAGCCATCCGTGAGACCGGGAACATATATGGGGATTTTATTTTTATGTGCCCAGTAGAGAATGGAATCCTCGTTTTCTATTCTCTTTGCAAATTCATCAATGAGCTCACGACCGCCCCAGATCTTCTTCTCTTGATATAATTCTTTCAAGATGGGCATCATAAAATTCTCCATAACCTCCCCATAGGATTCGTTTGGTACAAGAACATTGCCCAGGCGATTTATGCCCTCCCGATGCAGTTCAACATCATCCATAAGGAACGAGCCGTGGTAATAGTTTTTGAAACTTCTGGCAATATCATGGTCTAGGGTTCCGCATGTGGTGATAATCACATCCACAAGTTTGCGGCGCACAAGTTCTTTTATCACTCCCCGTGTACCGGTGGCAATTATGCACGCGGGGAAAGAGAGAAATGTTATGTTCTCCTCTTCAAACATTTTCATTAGAATCTTCTCTGCCACTGCAAGTTTTTTGGCGACGAAACCCCCTGCAAGGTAGAACTGCTCAAGCAATTCGCCAACACTCATACCCTTACGGAGCTGGATATCCTGTACCTTCATATGCTCCTCTATCTTCATTTGATCCACCCCATTTTTCTGGGAATATCATCATTTTTCTCTATGAATTCTCTCACGGGTTTGAGAATGCGTATAAGCTCTTCTGCCACAGCATTTTTAAGATCCATAGGATGCAATTTCCCTTTTAGATAAGTTTTTTCTAAATCTTCATAAGACTCAAAGACCAGATCTCCACCCCATTTTTCATCTCGGGGTACTACAAATTTCTTCGTGTAATATGCAAATATTATATGCTTCACAATCTGCAACACAGGGTTTCCTTCTACTTGCGATGGACAGTAGGCTTTCCTCATTTTTCTCTTTATCTCCTCGGGAGAATCCTCCACAAATATTGCACTTCCCTCCTTGCTCTTGCTCATCTTCGCCTCAATGGGGTCCATACGTCCAGCACCTCTAAGACCTGCCAGAAGAACGGTGTGAATGGCCACGGGCTTTTTGTAGCCCAGCTTCTCAGCAACATCCCGTGCAAGCATATGAGCGTGCCTCTGATCCATCCCGCCCAGGGCAATGTCCAGATCCATATGGAAAATATCGGAGACCTGCATAAACGGGTAAATTATCTTTGAGGAGTCAAGCTCTGCCTCATCCTCCCTGCGACCCATTATGCTCATTGCCCTCTTTGCCCTCCTAAGCGTTGTTCTTTTGGCAACCCTTATTACCTTCTCCCAGTACTCCTTTTTACTTACAAGCTCATCAGCCCACAAATATTTTGGATTTATTCTCAACGCACCAAATACTCCCTTCATATACTCTCCGGCAACTCTGATCTTCTCTATATCTCCTCCAAATTTGTCATTGATATAGGCGTGCCAGTCTGCCAGAAAAACTATCATATCAACGCCCTGGTTCATAAGATCCTTCACCTTGTTTCCTATTATCAGACCTGTTCCGAGATGCACGCGGCCCGATGGTTCAAGCCCCACATATCC
>JAGHBQ010000191.1 GCA_021160945.1 Thermoplasmata archaeon | reverse complement strand
TTATATAACTCCCTTGAGAGCTCTCAATAGAGACCTTTTAAAGAGGCTCAAAAAATTTGGAAAAAAACTTGGGATAGAGATTGCTGTCAGACATGGAGACACCCCTCAGAGTGAAAGAAGGAAATTAGCGCTTAAGCCTCCTGATGTTCTTATTACTACACCTGAAACCTTTCAGATCATGTTTCTTGGAAAGAGATTGAGAGAAGGCCTTAAGAATGTGAAATTTGTGATAATAGACGAAGTTCATGAACTTGCCTCTGATGAGAGAGGAGCACAATTGTCAGTTGGACTTGAAAGGTTGAGGAGAATGACAAAATTTCAAATAATAGGATTGTCCGCTACTGTGGGAAATCCCGAGGAAATTTCACGATTTCTTTCCCCTAGAGAAAGGGTTGAAATTGTGGAGCTCAAGCTCTTCAAGAAGGTGGATGTGAAAATAAGATTTCCTCAGAAAAAATTTGAGAAGGAAGCAGAGGTGACGGGTAGCGATATCTACTATGCGTCCACACTTATGGAAATGTGGGAAGAGATAATGAATCACCGTGCAACTTTGATATTTACCAATACCAGAAGCACAGCTGAGGATATGGGAATGAGATACCATCTTCTTTTTTCAACTCCGCCAATTGAGGTGCATCATGGTTCCCTGAGCAGAAATGTCAGAGTTAAAGCGGAAGATGATTTTAAAAGTGGAAAACTGAAAGCTCTCATATGCACATCCTCGCTTGAGCTTGGAATCGACGTGGGCCTCGTGGATCTTGTAATCCAGTACAACTCTCCCAGACAGGTAACAAAACTTCTTCAAAGAGTTGGCAGAGCTGGACACAGAATAGATGAAATATCAAAGGGTTTGATTTTTGCGCACACCCCTGTAGAGCTCTGGGAATCTGCAGCTATTCTTACACTTCTTCACAAGGGCAGGGTGGAAGATGCACGAATGAGGGAAAAACCTCTAATGGTTCTGGCAAATCAAATAGTGGCGATGGCAAATTCAGGCGAGGTGAGGAATGCAAAAGAAGCATACGATATTGTTCACAATGCATATCCCTTCCGAAATTTGAGTTATGGAGAATTCGAAGAACTTCTTTATTTTCTACGAGATATAGGAAAAATTTGGTTTGATGGAATATTCTTTGGTAAAACCAGAGGTGGACTAAATTACTTTTATCAGAATATTTCAATGATACCTGATGAGAAGAGCTACAAAGTAATAACTCTTCGGGGTGATTTTATAGGAATTCTCGACGAGAGCTTCGTTTCCACTCTTTCAATAGGTGAAAGCTTTGTCATAAAGGGTTCTGCTTGGAGAATTATGGATATCAGAGAAGATAAGGTTATTGTAGAATATATAAGGGATATAGCTTTGCCTCCCTCGTGGGTTGGGGAGGAAATACCAGTGCCCTATGAAGTTGCTACAGAGGAGCCAGATTTGCGTTATATGAATCCTCCTGCCAGAGAATTTTTGAGAAAATGGAAAATGGATTGGAATGAGAAAAAGGTGATTATAGAAAAGGCTCCGGGTATATTATTTCTTGGGATTCGAGGAGGTACAAAAGCAAATTATACTCTTGGACTAGTCCTTTCTTCCATTCTTTCGCAGAGAATTGGTGAGAGTGTGGAATTTTCAATATCACCATATCACATTGCACTCTTCAATCCGCACATTGACTCTAATTATGTTAAAGAGCTTTTGGAGAGAATTACAAATTTGGGTGGATTAATAAGAATCGTAGCCCCTCATTCGCGTCTATTTAACTATATTTTTCTCCATGTAGCCAAGAAGATGGGAGTCATTAAAAAGGATGCTGATTTGAAGAGGATAAGGGTGGACAAAATTGCAGATTCTTACAGAAATACCCCATTATATGAAGAGGCGATCAACAAGCTACTTTTTGATTATATGGATGTTTCTATTGCGGAGAAAATTTTAAGGAGCGTCCAGAGTGGAAGGACAAAAGTGATAATAAGAGAATTGAGTGAGAGCTCCAAACTTCTCCTGGAAGAGCATGGGGATCTTGCATCTCCCATAGTGGCAACAAAACCTGTGATAGAGGCGGTACATCGAAGACTGCTTCAGGAAGAACTCCTTTTAGTTTGCCTATCCTGTGGGGGAAAGATGAGAATAAAGGTGAAGGATTTTGAAAAACCGGTCTGTCCTTTCTGTGGAAGTTTGAGAGTGGCCCTTTTGAAACCCTACGAAGAAGATGCTTCAAAATTAATTAAAAAGAGAAAATTCACTAGGGAAGAAAGAAGAGAACTTGATAGAATGATGGCGATCTCGCACCTTCTACGAAGACATAAAAGAGCTGCAGCCCTGGTCTTGGCAGGTAGAGGCATAGGATTAACCACTGCTGCGAGGATTCTTGATATTCCCTACAAAGATGAGAATGAGCTTGTAAAAAGAGTTCTGAGGGAAGAGCTCAAGTATGCAAAAAACAGGCAATTCTGGGATTAAAAAATAGAGAGGGGTTTATTTTTTCCTCTTCACAACAACCACGATGGCTACGATAAGTATTATGATCACTGCAATAATTGCACCCCACAGCATCATATTCATCGGCACGTTGACTTCCAAGATCGCCTCCTCTCCAGGACCCACACCGTTCACAGGCACAATTTTAACTTTTGCAGTGCCTCCTGTGAGTGTTGGATTAAGCTTCAATTTGTACTCGTTGGACGTGGCTTCTCCGACTTTTTTCCACTCCCCATTCTCTTTAAGATAGATCTCATATTTCTTTACTGCAGAGCCACCATCATCTGAAGGTGTATCCCAGGTGAGAAGGGCACCGTCAGATGTGCTCTTTGCTTTCACATTTTGAGGAGAAGAGGGGGTGCTCCAAGATACACTTCTTTCCTGGCTCTTATTGCTCTCACCTACAGCATTGAGGGCAGTAACATAATATGTATGTTCTGTTTGCATATCCATATTCTCATCTCTGTAGGTGAGGGAAGAGGCATCCACAGTGGCAATTTTACTTCCGTCTCTGTAAATATTGTATGCAGTTACTTTTGTTCCTCCGTTGCTCTTAGGGGCATTCCATGATAACACTACATATCCATCTCCCCTTGTA
>JAGHBQ010000195.1 GCA_021160945.1 Thermoplasmata archaeon | reverse complement strand
GTAAATATCCTCTTCCTTATTCTTCCCTCTTTAGCTCCTTCTTCGCCTATCAACAGGATACTTCTCTTCCTCTCTCCGTCCAACTTGCCTTTCCTGTATATTTCCATGGCTTTCTCTTTTATTCCGAGGGCCTCAGCCATTTCCTCTATTTTACGGAGCTCTCTTTTTATCCAACCAACTGATTCGTAGTGTCTGTAGTATCCCGCCTGATAGCCTAAAGCATAGGCCTTCCGGAGCAGTGCTTTTATCTTTTCCTGCTTTCTTCTATCTGTCATAGGCACACCTCAATATATCTGCACATACCTATTTAACATTATTGACGGTATGTTTATAACCTTGTAAATAGGCACTCCCATGCCAGGGATTATCTTCATGGTTAGCTTTGTCTGCGGGGTAAGTGTCAATCCCACTTTTCGGGCGTTTATGTACATGAGAACCACAGCACCCTCATCGAGGATATAGCTCTGAATGAATTCCCCTGTGGGATCGTTGAGTGCTTCCATTCCATAATGCTGGGCATCTGCAGCTATTACTCCAAACCCGCTGGAGTTGAGTTTGAGAGAGACATCTATCTTTCCATCAGTAAGCTCCACTATTACAGTATTGAAGTCCACCGGATTGGAACCTGGACCGAGTGATAGTTTTATCTGCAGCACCTGGATTGAGTTCTGCGGTGCCACAACCTCACCATGATTGGATGCGTTATCTACAGCCACAACGGCATAATAGTATGTCTGATAAGGGAGATAGCTGTAATCATAAAAATGTGTAGTATTAACAAACGCATAAGGCTGGCGATTGAATATCTCAGGAGTTGTTAATTTCAGATAATCTGTATCCCGGTAAATATAGTAACCTTTGATTCCACTTTCCTTATCTTCCACTGGTTTCCATTCAAGATGTATTGAATACTGACCTGTTTCACCTCTCAGCCCTTCAACATTTTGGGGAGTAACATTGTCAACTGTTGTAACATCTATGTGATCTGTGGTAGCATTGTAAAGGGCGTAATTACCGGCCCTATCGTAACCCACAATCGCATAGTACCAGGTTCCGGTGGTAGGAGGATAATCCATGTATACCCTCACATCTGAACTTACAATGACCACGAGTGTGGTGTTGTTCACATTGCTCGCGGATATTGAACTCTGAGACCTGTAAATCTTCTGATAAGCTATGCCGCTGCCGCTATCGCTGGCCGTCCAGGAGATGAGCACTCCGTATCCCGCCTGCCTTATGGAATCTATATTGCCACTTGGTGCGGTGGAATCCTTTGTACCTGAAGATATGGTAACCGTCTGATTAAGCGCACTGTAAAGCTCCTCGTTACCTGCCATATCATAGCCTATTATCGCATATCCGTAAGTATTGTCTGAGGAGACATTGTAATCTACATATTCTCTATTCTCTCCAAATCCTGAGGTAAGCACGGCTACCAGTGAGCCCATGTTTTTTATGAAATTGATATCCTTTAAAACATACTTAAGTGTGCTCGTATCCCCTTTCACACGGTAAATCTCCTCCTTTGCAAGTCCACTACCTGTATCTATGGCTGAGTTCCATACTATTTTAACAGATAAGGGCTCAGTACTGTTCACTGACACATTTTTGAGCACTCCACCGGAGGGAGGATCGGTATCAACGCGAATTGGTGCCTTTACACCCACCACTGAGGGATCCATCCCATTTATATCTCTATCTCCCAAGATATTTAATATTCTCAGAGTACTTGTAATCTGGGTAGTGGCATCTGCAGCCACCTTCTCACCCTGCTCTCGTAGGGTTACACCTACATAAATTATAAGAGAGGAGGCTATAGCAGACACTATAATTATTGCTATAAAGAGTATAAGAGTGGCGATACCTATATCTCCCTCTTCCTTTCGATAGAGTTTTCTCATAATTCCACCACCCCATATTTCTTATTTAAATAATTACATCTGATTATCAATCGATAAAATCACATGAGGAATATTTTTGCAGAGCGTGGAAAAGTTATTTCTCCAAGCGCTTCTTACACCATTTCATGCTCCTCATCTCTTGGAATGTGAATGGAATTCGAGCAGTGGTCCGCAACGGTTTTCTGGATTTCTTAGAGAAGTATAATCCAGATATTCTTGCCCTTCAGGAGATAAAGGCCACAGAAAATAACATACCCATGGAAGTTCGTTATTATGAAGGATATTACAAATACTTCAATCCCGCAAAGAAAAAAGGTTATGCTGGCACTGTACTTTTCACAAAAATTGAGCCAATAAACATATCCTTGGGCATAGGAGATGGGAGATTTGATTCTGAAGGGCGGGTTATAACAGCCGAGTATAACAAATTCTTCCTTGTGAATGCTTATTTCCCCAATGCGCAGCATGGCCTCACCCGATTAGATTTCAAGCTTGAGTTTGACGAGAAGATTCACGAATATCTCAATTCCCTGAGAAGGAGAAAGCCCGTGGTAATATGCGGGGATTTCAATGTAGCCCACAGGGAAATCGACCTTGCAAACCCTAAACAGAATTTGAAAAACGCAGGTTTCACTCCACAGGAAAGGGCATGGATGGATAGATTTCTGGGAGATGGCTATGTGGACACCTTCAGAATGTTCGTGAAAGAGGGCGGGCATTACACCTGGTGGACCTACAGATTCAAGGCGAGAGAGCGCAATATAGGATGGCGTGTGGATTATTTTATCGTGAGCGAAGAGCTCAAGGATAAGGTCAGAAATTCATGGATTCTCAGTGAAGTTTACGGCTCGGACCATGCCCCAATAGCACTGAAGCTTAATGTGTGAAAAGAACTTAGATACCTCTGATATGAATCAGAGTAGCAAGATGAGAATTTAGAAAATGAGCAACAATTACTGCGTGATTTTCAGGCGGAGTCTGTGAGTAACTCTACTTGGATCTTAACTTTTATTTTTTTCTATAAGTTATGAAACAAAATCACTCGGTGCCTGCTGGAAGGTCAATAATGATACAAAATGCTTAGTTCTTGTGGATAGTACTTGATTCCTGTGAGGTGTTGAAATACAGTTATAACGGGAAATATGTGTGGGAGAGATGGAGTCCTGCAGTTACCTTTAAAGTTGGACTGCATTCCATACCTGGATGGGATAGTGATGCAGTAGATTACGGCTACTGGGATTATGGAGTTAAATCCAGAGGCGCTATTTAGCAGAGTATATCCATCAAGGCTACAGTTTAGTAGATGCTTGGAGAAAGGCAAATAGAGATGCAAAACAGGATGCAGGAGATATTCTACATATACAGCTGCTATCTACAGTGCCAAGGTATTTAAAAATCAAAATCTGGTAAGTGATTATTCCCAAGAAAATCCTGAAAATCCATATAGAGATCCTCTGTGGTACGAAAATAATTGGGGATGGACAGTGGGCTATACGTATATCAGATTTGATATTTGAGGTGATAAAAATGAAAAAATGGAAGGATTATTTACATATCTATTGTTGCTATTCTTGTAGTGATTATTCTGGTATCTCTATTTGTTGGAAGTCCCTCTGAAAGGGGTAATAAAAAATACTCTGAAAGTACGAAGATGCGAGAAGATTGGCCATAGAGCTTTTTGCCATGAAAATCGTGGAGATTTACAATACATCCAATTCTTACGATGTGAAGGGTGTAAATGCCTCATTATCGCTTCGAAAGAGTGGATACAAGGTGTTCTATGATAGAAACGATGCTGCAATTGAAAAGGTGCCGGTGGAGATGAGTGATGAGGATGTTATTGAAATCGTCAATAGTTATCTCGAGAAATTCAATGAACTTCTTCCCCCGCAATGTGGAGATAAAGCCCCACGATGTTGTGGACGGGAGAACCATATACGGGGAAGGTAACGAAAATGGTGTGACATATACCAAGGTTGTGAGGTACGAATGTCAGGGAATTCCCATGGGGCTCATACTGGCAGTGGAAATGGATACGCAGGGAAATCTGGTGGGTTTTGAGACAATGCCCGTCACTGTCGAGAGCTCAGGCAATACCGTGATATCAGATTTCACGGAAGTTCTGAATTGGATGAAAGAGCAGCTGCCAGTTCCTGTTGCCCCTGAGAAAATAACCAGGGTGAAAGCCACAGATGTTCAGTTTCTCTACATTCTAGTGCCCTTAAACGGTGGGAAACTTGTGCCTGTGTACATGGTGAGTATTCGCATAGACACAGAAGGTGGCGGGTCTGTGAATTACACTCTGGAAATTGGTGGGATACAGAAATGATTCTTCTCCCTTTTTGCCGATAACTCCAAATAGAATTGCATTATTGAGGCATCGTGTATGTGGGCATCGACGACACGGATTCTCGCACCGGGATGTGCACCACATATCTCATTTTTCCCCTGAGAGATGAGATTCGGGAGAAGGGGCTGGATATAATTGGATATCCTCGCCTCGTCAGGCTCAACCCAAACATTCCCTGGAAAACCAGGGGGAACGGTGCCATATGCATACAAGTGGGCAGAGGTCACGGTAGAAGATTCAAGATTGGCGAGATACAGGATGAGGAAATATGGGCGTATGAGAAAGGACGTGGAGCGGAAGCTCAGCTATCCCTGGAACGCATATCCCGCTATTTTGTGCTTGAGGATGACAACACAAACCCGGGTGTGGTCCTCTCTCCCAGGAAGCTTCCCGAGAGCCTTTACTGGAAGGCTGTGAGAGGTGTACTCACACAGGATGAGGTGGAGAGAATACTGAAGGAGCAAGGTGCCAGATACTGCAGGTTCAAAAATGGACGGGGGATAATAGGAGCAGCGGCTGCCATCGCGTGGAAGGCGAGAAGATACACCTACGAGCTTCTCACATATCTCCCTGAGCACAGGTGGATGGAGGAGCGGTATGTGGATGAGAGGAGCGTGATAGCCATGGATAAACTCACACACACTACATTTGACAATTATGATTACAGAAACAGATATGTAGCCATAAAGCCCCACGCCCATACCCCCGTTCTTTTCGGCATAAGAGGCACCGATGCGGAGGAACTGAAGAGGGCCAGGACGATGATAAAAAGCGACCCCTACGAGGCTTGGATAATTTATCTGACAAACCAGGCTACTGATGACCACATAGTGGCGAAGAAAATTGCGGATGTGAGGGCTTATGAGAGCGTGAAACTGCAAGGCCATGTTTCAAAAGAACCAAGGATAATAGAGGGAGGGCATGTGATATTTGCAATCTCAGACTCCTCAGGGGAGATTGAATGCGTAGCCTACGAGCCCACAAAGCAGTTCAGAGAGGTCATAAAAAAGCTGAGGGGGGAAGATGAAGTTGAAGTTCACGGAGGCGTTAGAAAAGAGCCATTCACGGTAAATCTCGAAAAGATAAGAATAGTGAAACTTAAAAAAATAAAGGTAAAGGTAGAGAACCCCACCTGTCCCGGATGCGGCAGGAGAATGGAGAGCATAGGCCGCGGTAAGGGTTATCGCTGCAGAAAATGCGGCATAAAGGTAGGCGAAGAGGCTGCAAGGTATGAGTATCTTGATAGAGAGATTGGAGAAGGCTGGTACGAGGTGCCGGTTATAGCAAGGCGTCACCTGGCCAGACCCCTGAAGTTAATGAGAGATGGGTGATTTCTCTTCACCCTTTCCTGCACATCTCACGCACAGACCCAGCGAGGCTATGTAATGCTCATTGCACACCGCCCTTCCGCAGAGCTTGCATACATGCATCGCGGGTCTGCCGCATATGTAGCATTCACCCACAATCATTTTCTTCGCTTCCTGAGATATTCAAAATAGAAATCAGGATAAGTCTCGTATTCCAGCGGGTCCTCGTAACCCGCCTCCATAAAGCCCTTGAGACGGAGCAGGCACGAATCGCATCTGCCGCAGGCTTTTTCTCCGCCTTGATAGCATGACCAGGTGAGTTCGTAAGGTACGCCAAGCTCCATCCCCTTCCTGATTATCTCAGCCTTGCTCATGTGAATCAGGGGTGCCTCAATCTTTATGGGTCTTCCCTCCACACCTCTCTTTGTGCCCAGATTGGCCATGCGCTCAAACGCCTCCACGTATTCAGGTCTGCAATCAGGGTAGCCCGAATAATCTATGGCGTTTGCTCCGTAAAATATGACATCCGCATCTATCAACTCCGCGTAAGCGAGGGTGAAGGAGAGAAGTATGGTGTTTCTCGCGGGCACATAGGTGCTTGGAATCTCATTCTTTATATCCTCTATATCCCTTTCGGGCACATCGATATCGTCTGTTAAAGCGCTACCGCCTATCTGTCGAAGGTCCACCTTCATTATCCTGTGGGGCACATTGTAATATGAGGCAATTTTTCTCGCACTCTCAAGTTCTCGCGAATGCCTCTGCCCGTAATCAAAGGAGAGGGCGTGAACCTCGTAGCCCCTGTGTATGGCAATGGCCAGAGTTGTGGCAGAATCAAGACCGCCAGAGAGTAGAACCACAGCTCTCATTTTTCATCACCCACAGGCACGTAATACCATGCACCCTGACCGAGGCCTTCATCCACTGCAACCTCAATACCCTTCACATTGGGAGGAAACTTCACGTTCTCCAGCACCCTTTTTGCCACATATCGGGATAGTTCCTCCGCCGTGGTGAGCTTCACATCCAGAAAGATGACATCCTGCAGGGGCACCGAGTAACTTTTTCCCTCGAACTCTATTATCACCTGATTTCCCTCCACCCTGTGCTTTATGAATTCCTGAGATTTGGGAAGAAGAAGGTGATGGTCCAGCTCCTCTGCAATGCTGCGCAACTCTTTTTTCAGCTCCACAAAATCATAAAGCACGCAGTTCTTCTCCTCCCCGTATATGTGTATCCTTATTCCATAATCGTGGCCATGGAGTCGTGAGCACTTGTGATGTCTGGGTATGAAATGCGAGGCAGCAAATTTTATACCCACCTTCCAGCCGTCTATTTCAAGCATCATAAATCTTCATGGGTTTATCTGCTTAAAAATCTTTCCTCAAGCTTCTTTCGGATGTTCTCGATTTCCTTTGTCCCTTCTGATGTCACAAGAAGGTCCGAGTTTATGAGACCTCTGAACTTGAGGTCCTCTATTACCTTCTCGAGATTTTCAGGATAATTGAGGAGATACTCCATAAAAAGGGTGTTCTTCACTCCAAGATAGAGAAGAAGAAGTACTCTTCTGTGGAGCTCCGTCATGCTTGCCACCTTTCCCCCCATTATTTTCGTGATTATCGCTCTTAGCTTGAGCGTGACATCGAAATTTGCGGAGATGAGTGAGGTGAGGATGTGCCTCTTGTCCCCAAACTCGTAGTGCTTTATCTCAAGAATATTGGCCCGGGACCATCCCAGAGGTGGGGAGATTCTGGGATACTTCTCCCTCTCTTCCAAAGAAACGATTTCATCATATTTTACCTCGATGTATCTATCCAGCTTTTTGAAGAGTATCCTCTTATCCGTAAGGTACACCCTGCCCAGAACCCATTTCTTATCGGTGTACACCGAGCTATCCCGGGCATAGCCAATGATGTAATAGACCTGCGCTTGAGCTACAAGTTTTTCCATACAGAAAAATTATAAATTTTCTTCCTATTTCTTTTTTTTGGAAGGATTTTCAGTTTGTGATATCCGGAAATTATTTCGCCGAAGATTATAACTGAAGGAAAAACACTGGCTCTTTCAAAATCATGGATGCGGGGCTCTATTACTGCAGTGAGAAATCAATCAGGTAAAATACATCCAACTGATGTACTGGCAT
>JAGHBQ010000056.1 GCA_021160945.1 Thermoplasmata archaeon | reverse complement strand
GTCTTATAGCTTATCACATCTAAGAGATAGAGTATCCCTGCTATAGCACACGACATAGGATATGAAAGCCCTACTCCCATCAGGGCATCTACCCAGTCCTGATATCCTGGCCAGTGCCCGTGTGTGATGTAGTACCATGTTGCATGTGGCACATTCAAATTATGCCCACCATCAAAGAAGTACGCCACGCTGCTCAGTGCAGGCACAGCAACCTGTGCTCCTATTGGCATTCCTGTGACCATGGCAAAGAGCAGCCCCACCACGCCTAACACTGCCACCGCATACAGGTATTCCTTCCTGTTTTTCTTCTCTTCCTTTATCTCATCTTTTTCTATTTCTCCTATTTCTATCTCCACCCTTTTCACCACCTGCCCATGTAGATATGTAGGTAATGTATTAGGAAGTATATATATGTTTCGGCTATATGGTTGTAATAAAGACATCATATCTCTCATGTTTCTTCTTATACTGTTTCTTATACTATCCGTATATATTAAAGAAAGAGGAAAAGTAGAAATTTGGGATATAAAATATCAGATATATTTTTCAATACAAGAAAGGCATTGCAGGACATTTCTCAATAGAATAGATAATAGAAAAATACCCTGCTTAACTCTTACCTGAAATCTCTGAAAATCTGGATTAAGTGTTCATTTACAAAACCTCGCTAGATATTTACTCGACCCGTTTCTCTCTATCTCCAATCACGCTGTTTATGGAAATGATGCCCATGGATTATTATAAGCGAAAAATATCAGTACTCTACAACTTAGGGTATACATAGTGGAATCTCCCCGCAGAAAATAATGGAATTTCCGTCATAGGCAAGCAGAAGAGGACGCACCTCAATTCCTGCTTTCACAGCATCGCAGAAGATTTGCGCAAATTCCGAGTCTGTGGCTGCGTTAGGCGCAAAGCACGATGCCGGAATGAACACAAGTATTACAAGCGCCGCATCGTCTCTCCGAGCTTTGAGATTTAGCAACTCATTCACATGCCTTCTTCCCCGCGAGGTTGGTGCGTCTGGGAAAAGAGCTTTAGAATTGCGAATCAGTGTGCAACCTTTAACCTCCACCCATATGCGTTTTCCATTCTTCCTTAAGAGAAAATCCAGTCTACTGTTCCCAACCCTGATTTCAGGGGTCATATCATCAATTTCACCGAAGGGACTAATAGAAGGATCCTTGAATATTCTTTCTGCAAATATTCTATGAAATTTCGAATTCACAAAAATCCATGAATCTTTAAGCCTTGCAGCAAGGAGTTCCCATTCAGTTTTTCTTCCTACTACTTTTCTATAACTTTTCAAAAGCACAGAATTTCCAAAATAAAGTAACTCTTCAAGTTGTCCAAGATCGTGGATATGGGCATAAAAATTCATACCGTGAATTAAAATCTCTCTTGCAAACCTGTTTAGGCGACGAATAAATGTACCTTCAGCATCAGCAGGGATGTTGAAAATTACTTTATCCTTTCCATTATTATGGCGGGGCATAAGTCCTTCACGCCCCTTATCTTGCCTATCTTGTTTGTTAGCAATTTCAGAAGCTCTTCACCGTTCCTTGTCCATACCTCGCTCATTATCATGTGGTCTCCGGTGGATGTTGCAACCCATTTCACCTCTTCAAGCTCTGCCAGTTGGTGCGCGGCCTCAAGTAGATGCTTTGGCTCCACATCCATGCCAAGAATGGTAACAGTTCGATAGCCTAACTTTTCAGGGTCCACCTCTATTGTATATTTCTTTATCACACCTTTTTTCTCAAGCTCTGCAATTCTCTTTCTCACCGTGGTTTCGGTGACTCCTAGAACCTTGGCTATTTCAGTATAAGACATCCGAGCGTTTTGTTGAAGTAATTCAATTATTTTCATATCTTTTTCATCCATATATTTTACCTAAAGAGGAGCTATTTATTAAAATTTTCTGTATAATTTGATTCGAAAATCAAACGAAAGACTTATATATTTCGAACTAATTACCTTAGATTATGGAACGAAGAGTGATGCATGACCTCAACTACGGTATGTATGTAGTTTCCTCAGTTAAGCAGAGGAAATTAAACGGTCAGATAGCAAACACTGTTTTTCAGATAACGGCCAAGCCTATACAAATTGCCACAAGCATCAACAAAGAGAATCTCACCCATGAATACATCGAGGATAGTGGGGTTTTCAGCGTATCCATACTATCGACAGAGGCACCTTTTACACTCATTGGACTCTTCGGATTCCGGAGCGGCATAGATGTCAACAAGTTCGAGAAAGTGAACTACCGGATGGGAATCACCGGAGCGCCGATAGTCACTGATTATTCCACAGGCTACATAGAGGCAAGGGTAACAAAGCATATTGATGCAGGAACGCATACGCTTTTCATAGGCAGAGTTGTGGACGCCGGAAAACTTGGCTCCGGTAAGCCCATGAGCTATGATTACTACCACAATGTTGTGAAAGGCAAAACGCCTGAAAAGGCGGCAACGTATCTGGAGGTGAAAAAATGAAGTGGAGATGTATGGTTTGCGGATACATATATGATGAGGAACAGGGCGATTCCGAGAGTGGTGTGGCACCCGGAACGTCGTTTGAGAAGCTCCC
>JAGHBQ010000189.1 GCA_021160945.1 Thermoplasmata archaeon | reverse complement strand
GAGAACCATTGATGCATATTCCCGTGAAAGCAAAGCTCCAGAATTACCGCCCAAAGCTTCATAATATTTAACTAATCTCTCATATTCCCTTTTTATTATTTCTTCCATTTCATCACCCTTTAAGAGGACAGGGAGAATACTTGAAAAGTTTCTTTATCTCTTTGCTATCTCCACTTTTCACGATTTTTCCTCCACAAATGATTGTTGCCTTATCTCCAATGTTTATCATCTCCTCACTGTGAGTTATGAGAATAACACTACTGCCCATCTCCTTCATTTTCAGTATAACATCAGAGATCAAACTGAAGGAAAGTATATCTATTCCACTATCAGGCTCATCCAAGATTGCCAGTTTTGGTTTCATCAAGAGCACAGAAGCCAGTTCTATCCTCTTTCTCTCCCCACCACTCAAGTTATCCCCAATTTCCTGGAAGAGAATATTATAAGGCAATCCAACGGTTTTAACCGCTTCTTTTAAAACACTCATATTTTTTTCTGGAGAGCTCAACATAAGATACTCCTTTACTGTGAGTCCTTCGAATCTTGCGGGTTCTTGAAAAGCAAGAGTTATTCCCCTTCGGGCCCTTTCCCAGATTGGAAGATTTGTTATATCCTCTCCTTCGAATATTATTTTACCTTGAGAAGGATAGATGCCCATTATGGCATGTGCAAGTGTGGTTTTTCCCGAACCATTGATCCCAAGAATTATATGAACTTCCCTTTTTCCAACTGTGAGATTGATATTCTTCACTATGGGCTTCCCATCTCGCATAACAGTGAGATCTCTTATCTCAAGCATCAAGCTTACATTTTAATCTTATATAAATGGTTTATGGGACAAATGTGTGTATTTTTAAATTTAGGTGACCCAAAACGAGAAGCGATGAATATAAATCCTTTGAGACCATATGCATCTCTATGGAAGATATTTCCCAGCAAATAGAGGAATTGAAGCTCGAAATAGAGATGTTGAGAAATGATATGAAGAAAATCCAACCTCATCGCCACTGCCTGAACTGCGGTATCTCAGTGCCCCCGGATAAGAATTTTTGCTCACAAAAATGCGAAGATGAATGGAACAGAATGGTAAAGAGGAAGAAGCAGACCACCTATATATGGTTAATATTCTTTGCAATATTGATGCTTATACTTCTGCTAACCTCATGGGGAGCATGAAAAGAGTGGTCATAGGCGGAACCTTCGAATATTTGCACAGAGGACATAGAGAGCTTCTAAAAAGAGCATTTGAGCTTGGAGATTATATTCTTATTGGGATAACATCCGATAATTTCAAAAAGGAATGTAGGAAAAGCTTTGAAAAAAGAAGAGATATAGTGGATAGCTTTGTAAGTTCCTTAGGAAAAAGGTATGAAATTGTAATGATTGAGGATAAGTATGGACCCACACTTGATGAGGATTTTGATATTATTGTAGTTTCCAAAGAAACTAGAAAAACTGCAGAAGAAATTAACGAACTCAGAAAAAGAAGAGGCAGGAAACCTCTGAAAATAGAGGAGATACCCTTGATATTTGCAGAGGATCTTCTTCCCATATCATCGCGAAGAATAAGGTTGAAAGAGATTGACGAAGAGGGAAAGCGATTGAAGCCACTTCGAGTAAGAATTGGCTCGGAAAATCCATCCAAGATAGATGCCGTTAAACGAGCTTTTCTTAAAATTTTCGATTTTGAGATTCAATTTGAAGGAATAAAGGTAGATCCGGAAGTTCCACCCCAACCCTATGAAGAGGATACTATCAAAGGTGCAATCAACCGTGCAAAAAAGGCCTTGGGGGATGCAGATTATGGAGTCGGACTGGAAGCAGGTTTATTCTGGAATGATACGGTAAAACAATATTTTGATAAGGCGTTCTGTGCCATTGTTGATAAGTATGGATATATGACTTACGGTTACTCAGGAGGATTCATATACCCACCGCAGGTAATAGATATGGTAAAAAAAGGTGTGGAAATAGGCGTGGCCATGGAAATTTTGTCAGGTATAAAGGAGATAAAGAAAAAAATGGGAGCCATAGGATACCTGAGCAAGGGACTCATAGATCGTAGAGAGTTCAATGCACAGGCAGTTCTTATGGCTATGATACCGAGAATCAGCCACGAACTCTATCTCTAAGCATTATGGGTATCAGGACAGCCAAGATTATGGGTAGAACAAAGGTAATCTCGGGGATTGGATTAATTACACTGAATTCATGAATGGAGGAGGTTCTCATCTCACCAGTTGAACTCACTAATGATATGTAGAAATACACGTTGCCTTCTTTCTGAGGTGGTATATAACCCACATATTTTCCATTTTCGTAGCTCATCCAGATTGCATGGTATTTATCTTCGGTATAATTCCTGTAGAATAGAATTGCCTGATACTCTTCCTCTGAGGAAAAAGAGATCTTTATGGTAGAGTTAACAAATGCATTGGAAATTTCTACATCCTTTATTTGGGGAAGAGATAATGCATCTCCAATTGCGTAAAGATAGCCACTGTTGGATGCTACTAAGAGAAAAGAATCTCCAATCACAGGGGATGAGAATAGATAACTTTTAGGCTGTGGCGTGTAGTTCCAAAGAAGCTCTCCCTGTGAAGAGAACACATAAACCGTACCGTTCTGGATATTGGTGGTTGCAATTATATTCCCGGAGGCATAAAGAACGCTGCTCTGTACAGCGCCATTAACCTTTTTTTTCCAGATAATTGAAGCAGAATTCCCCTCATCTTTTATTGCGTATATATTTCCTTCTTTACCTCCTACATAAATCATGTCATTATATACCGCGGGAGATGATGTTGAGTTCTCTATTTTCTCTATCCAAATGACAGAGCCATTTTCGTTCATAGCTGTCAAGTTTCCATTTGCAGTGAGAAAATATATTCTCTTACCAGAAGCAACTATTGATGATCTTATGGAATCCTCTGTCGTATAATTCCATATATAAAATCCACGCTCATCAATACACTGAACGCCGAAGGGAGGGTTCCATGTATAACTGCTGTCTTCTATTCCGGCGATTGGTACGTAGAGCTTTCCATGAAAAATAAGAGGTATACCAAAATAGTTACTTCCTAAAAGAGTAAGGTTCCACTTTTGAGTTCCATTTTCCAAATAGAAAGCATAAAGATGTCCTTGTGCTCCAAATTTAAATGTAGCAACAAAAACCATAGGTGTCCTGTTAACAATGTCCACAACAGGAGATGATGTGATATCCTCTCCAATGTATGCCTCCCATGCGAGAGTACCGTTCAAAGCGTTAAAGGCTCGCAGATATTGGTCATATGTGCCTATGATCACAAAATCTCCAAAAAGAATGGGGGATGCTATTCCGTAACCTCCTGCTGCACCCTTTGAGTTCTTC
>JAGHBQ010000170.1 GCA_021160945.1 Thermoplasmata archaeon | reverse complement strand
TTATAAATTTTTTATCTTATAATCCAACACCGTGATAAATATTGACAGGAAAAGTTTAAAAGGAGAATTTTCATCACCCTCATCGCTACGAAACGTTTAAATATGGCAATTGAGTAATATAATGTTGCAGTTGGGAGTGAGATCGAAGTGACCATACCATACATGGAAGATTTAGAGAGCCCGGAGATCGTGATTACTATCGATGTCCTTGCAAGGGCAATACAAAACGGATTGAGTAGGCCTAGAAGGAAACTTAGTTTAGAGGAGGCAAAGATGACTGCGGAGCATATTCTCAACTTTTTTGGATATGGGGACAGAATAATAGATAATATGCTGGAACCTGAGGACCGGGATACCTTTTATCTTCTGGAAGATTTGGGTTTGCTCAGAACTGAGAGGGAGGAAACTACTCTATGGGATGGTAGAGAGTGGAGAATTCACTACTGGCTTTTGAACAAGGAGAGAATTTTCTCTCTTGCCTATAAAACGGAAGAGGAGGAGAGAGAAGAGAGCGAAGAAAACATATATGACGAACTCCCTGAGGACATCTGGATACACAGTTAGGTGATTTTATGCATATTGCAGTTATCATTTATGATAGATGCCAGTTTAAAAAATGTAACTACGAATGCCGTAACTATTGTCCACCTGTGAGGATGGGCATAGATACTGTTGTCATAACAGAAAAGGGGTATCCTCGGATAATAGAGGAGTTATGTGAAGGCTGTGGCATCTGTGCCCACAAGTGCCCCTTTGAGGCAGTAAAAATCATAGGACTTCCCGAAGAGATAAAGGAAGAGCTTGTGCATCAGTACGGAGAAAATGGTTTCAGACTCTATCGTTTGCCTGCAATTCAGAAAGATAAAGTGATAGGACTTCTCGGTCCAAATGGGGTGGGTAAAACCACCACAGTAAATATTCTTTCAGGCACTATAATTCCAAATCTGGGCAATTATGAGGGCAGGGTTACATGGGATGATGTAGTAAGGCATTTTTCATCCACAACTCTTGGTGATTATTTTTCCCGTATAAGGGATGGAGAGATGAAAACTGCACTTAAACCCCAGTATGTTGATAAGATACCTCGTGTTTTCAAAGGCAAGGTTAAGGATCTCCTTTCTAAGGCAGATGAAAAGGGAGAACTTGATGAAATAGCTAGCCTTCTGGAGATAGAGAAAACTTTGGAGAGGGATGTAGATAAGCTTAGTGGAGGGGAATTGCAAAGCGTGGCAATTGGCGCCACATTATTAAAGAACGCAGATGTTTACTTCTTTGATGAGCCATCATCCTATCTTGATATAGCACAAAGGTTGAAAATGGCTAAGATAATAAAGGATCTCTCAAAAGAGAGCATAGTTTTTGTGGTGGAGCATGATCTTGCCATTCTCGATTTTCTGGCGGATGTAATTCACATTCTGTACGGTAGCGAAGGTGCCTATGGAATAGTCTCCCAGGTAAGAGCCACAAGAAATGCAATTAATTCCTATCTTGAGGGATATCTTCGTGAGGAAAATATAAGATTCAGAGAGTGGAAGATAGAGTTCACAGAGCATCCTCCAAAGAAGAGGATAGATTTGCCCACTCTTGTGAAGTGGCCTTACATAGAGAAGAGTTATGGGGACTTTTCGCTGGAAGTACATCCAGGGGAGATAAAGATAGGGGAAGTTATTGGTGTGGTAGGTCCTAATGCCACAGGAAAGACTACATTTGTGAAGATTCTTGCAGGAGTTCTAAAGCCCGATAAGGGGAAAGTGGAAGAAGAGGTGAAGGTAAGCTATAAACCTCAGTATATAAAACCTGAATTTGATGGTACGGTGGAGGAACTACTCATGCTCACTCTAAAGGAGAGAATGAACAGTGGATTTTTCAAAGCCGAGGTGATGCATCCTCTCAACATAAGGCATATTTTGCATAAGGAGGTGAAAGAGCTTTCGGGAGGAGAAATGCAGAGACTTGCAATAGCTCTATGCTTGGGATTGGAAGCGGATCTCTATCTTCTGGATGAGCCTTCCGCATATCTGGACAGCAACCAGCGCATGATAGCAGCAAAAGCAATTCGTCGGGTTATGGAAAACACTGGTAAAAGTGCGCTCGTGGTTGATCACGATGTATATTTCATAGATATAATTTCGGACAACATAATGGTATTTGAAGGCAAGCCATCAGTGCATGGGATCGGTAGAGGCCCCTACGATATGAGGGAAGGAATGAACCTCTTTCTGAAGAATGTGGGTATAACTTTCCGGCGTGATAAGGATTCAAGAAGGCCGAGAATAAATACTCCTGGGAGCTATACTGATAGAGAGCAAAAGAGACTTGGAGAGTACTATTACATCTGAAACTTGCTAAGTTTGCCAGGGAAAAAATAATAAAAAAGTATCGCATGAGGATGCGATGGCTGATATAATTGAAGGCGTAAAACCTACCCGAATGCAGCTGTTGGAAATAAGAAAAAAGAAGAATTTAGCTAAGAATGGCCACAAGCTTTTGAGCGAGAAGAGAGATGCCCTTATTTCACAGTTTTTCCAGATAATAGATGTTAGGGAGAATTTAAGGAAGAAAGTGGAATCAAAGTTAAAAGATGCATATGATTCGCTTATTGAAGCTGAAATGCTTATGGGAGATACCGCCGTTGCCGATGTTGCCCGTCAGGTTAAAAATCATGGGAAGGTGGAAGCTACCACTCTCAATATTATGGGTGTTCTCACGCCTCAAATGGAAATTGAAGATAGTGAAAAAAGCATAGATTACGGTTTTCTTAGCACAACGGCAAAACTGGACGAGGCAGCTTTCAAGTTCAGGGAGCTTCTGAAGGACATAGTGAAGCTTGCAGAGGTGGAAGGTGCCCTAGAAAATCTTGCGAGGGAGATTGAGAAAACAAAAAGAAGAGTGAACGCACTAGAGCATATATTTATACCAAGATTCGAGGCAACGGAGAAGTACATTGAGCTGGTTCTGGATGAGAGAGAGCGAGAGGATTTCTTTAGAAGAAAGAGAATAAAATCTCTTTTAGCGGCGAAGGAAAATGCTAAAGCCTCCTCTTAAGGGAATAAAGAATCTTGATGTGGAGAGAAGGATCAAACTGTATCGCCTCATTTTATATGCCCAGATTATCTCAACTCTGGTTATTGTATTGGGATTCATTCTTTTTATACTCATTGTCGCCGGTATCTTGCATACCTGATTTCTTCATCTATTTTTCTGGCAGCCTCTACCGGATCCCTGGATTGATATATTCCTCTTCCAACTATTATATAATCTGCACCTGCTTCTATTGCCTCTTTGGCCTTTCCGCCCTGAGCACCCACACCGGGAGATAGAATCTCCATGTTTTCTGCAATTTCTTTTATTCTTCTCAGCCTATGAGGTCTGGTGGCCGGTGCTATTAATCCGTGAGCTCCCTCTCTCTTTGCCATTTCCACTATTTTTTCTGTATGTGCCTGCATAAAATCCATCGCTCCAGGATGCGACATCTCTGCTACGACATAGACCTTCATATCTTCGGCAGCTTCGAGCGCAGCTCTTATGGAATCATGGCCAACAAATCCATGGATTATTATTCCTGCTGCTCCGTATCTTTTTGCCTGTTCCACTATGAGTTTTGTGGTGTTGGGTATATCCGCCACCTTGAAATCGCAGATTACTGGTTTAATTTTCGATAACTTTTTTACTATTCCCATGCTAGATGACAAAATCAAGGGCCAGCCAACTTTTATGGCGTGGAGATATGGAGCCACCTTCTGGGCAAGTTTGATTCCCTTTTCTCTTTCTGTAACATCCAAGGCAAGTATTATTCTGCTCATTACTGATGGATATCCTCTATTATTAAAGAATTTTCGCAAGAAAATTTAAATCAAAGATGAATATTCACTTATGCAGTTCAACACACCCAGAAATATAAGGTTTGGTAGAGGCTCAGTAGAGAAGCTGAAGAACTTAGTGGATGGCAAAACTCTCATAATTTCGGGAGAAAATGTATGGAAGAATGTGAAAGAGCTTATCTCTCTTGATTCTCCAGTGGTTTATGTGAAAAGAAGAAGGTGGAAGGAACCCTCTGAAGATGATGTGAAATTTCTTGCACAGGAGATTATTTCTCATTCTCCCAGCACAATTGTTGCGGTTGGAGGGGGCAGCGTTATAGATTCTGCCAAGCTCGCATGGATATTTTACGAGTATCCTGATATCCAGTGGGAAGATATATACTCCAAGATTTCAAAATTGCGTAGAAATACGAAATTTATAGCTGTGGAAACAACGAGCGGCACGGGAACAGGGGTTTCTGCAGCAGCCGTGGTTACCGATGAGAAGGGGAAAAAGAGAGGTGTGGTGAGCCTTGAGCTCATACCAGATGTTGCCATATATGATTCAAATCTGGTTATGGGGATGCCAGAGAATGTTGTTATTTACAGTGGTATGGATGCTTTGGGTCACGCGACTGAGGCATATACCACCAATGTGGACAATATTATTGGAGATACTCTTGCTCTTAAAGCAGTGGAGCTAATATACTTCAACATAGAGGATTCGGTGAAGGGGGATGAGAATGCCAGGGAGAAAGTGCACCATGGCAACATGCTGGCTGGAATGGCTTTTGCCAACTCCCGTCTTCATCTACCTCACGCCATGGCTCATGCGCTCGGTGGAAGATACAAAATAGAGCATGGAAAGATGGTTGGTATGGCGCTTCCCTATGTGCTAAGGCTCGGAGAAAAATGCTGTGAAAGATTTGCCTCTCTCGCCAGAATGTTTGGAAAAGGCGCATCTCAGGCAATTTGGGAACTCCAAGATAGGCTTGGCTTTCCACACAGATTAAGGATAAAAGAGGAAGATATACCACTTCTTGTGGAAGAGATAATAAATGATCGCCTGCTGAAATATTATCCTTGCAAAGTAAGTAAAGATGAAATATCAAAAGTTTTATATGCCATTAGAGAGGGGGATCTTGATGAGATATAAGGACGCCGGTGTGGATATAGACGAAGAGGGAAAATTCATAAGAGCTCTTGTATCAAAAGTAACGTACACGAGAAGGGATTTTTCTCCTCTTCCGCTACGAGGGCATTTTACCTCTTTGATAGAGTTGGGAAACTATTATTTGGCTATGAATACCGACGGAGTGGGAAGCAAGGTTGTCATAGCAAACCAACTTCGGAAATGGGATACCATAGGAATTGACTGCATTGCAATGAATGTAAATGACACAATTTGTGTAGGTGCCGAACCCATAGCTTTTGTGGATTACCTTGCCATAAGCCAATACGATGAAGAGATGGCAGAGCAGATCGGTAAGGGACTCAACGAAGGAGCAAAGCAGGCAAATGTAAGCATAGTAGGTGGTGAGACTGCAACTCTCCCAGATATTATCAACGGTATAGATTTATCCGGCACAAGTATTGGGATAGTAAGAAAGGATAAGGTTATCACTGGAAATGAAATAAGAAGTGGGGATCTTATTATAGGAATACCCAGTTCAGGAATACACTCAAATGGTTTAACCCTGGCAAGAAAAGTTCTTGATATTGAGGAAAAATTTGAAAATCATACCATCGGGGAAGAGCTCCTCAAGCCCACCAGAATATATGTGCGTGAGATTTTGAATGTACTTAAAAAATATCATGTTCATGGTCTGGCTCATATAACCGGTGGTGGGATTACAAATCTACTTCGTTTAAAGAAAATGAAATATGTGATAGATGAACCACTTCCACCCCAAAAAATATTCAGGGTAATAATGGAATTTGCAAATGTAGATTATTATGAAATGTATCGCACATACAACATGGGTATGGGATTTGTCATAATTGCCCCTGAAGAATTTGAGCTTCCCATAAGAAGAGAAATAAGAGATGCAAAGGTTGTGGGTCATGTAGAAGCGGGACACGGTGTGGAAATCCCTGAACTGAAATTGAAATATGAAGAATATCTATAGATCCCTTATATCCTTTACTCTATACT
>JAGHBQ010000032.1 GCA_021160945.1 Thermoplasmata archaeon | reverse complement strand
GAATACCAGGTGTGGTTGAAATTGGCCTGTTTATAAATCTGGCAGATGAGGTTATTGTGGGCAAAAAGGAGGGAATAGAAATTATGAGAAAGAGCTGAGACTTTTTATCAAATCCTCAATATCCCTTATTTTCTTTCGTAGCTCCTTATTTATCTCCTCAACTATTTTGGGAAATGGCTTGCTTAGACGATATCCATGCACAGGTCTTCCTTTTCCTTCCTTTTTTAGATCTCTCTTCGTTACCCAGCCCCTCTTCTTTAGCCACTGCATGGCTATGCTTACTTCGGGCTGTCTAAGTGTGGTGTTCTTTTCAATCTCCACCGAAGTTACCTCCCCCCTTTTTCGCATATATGATAGGGTTTTTGCCACGTTCTTTGGCAATCCAGCTTTCTGTAAAAGCTCCGCAAGCTTTTCATCTTTTCTGCTGAAATCACCCATATCTATCACCTAAACATATATTAAATGGTTGCTATATAAACTTTTCTATGTAGCTCACCATATTAATAAATTTCCCTCCAACAATCTTTTATAGCATAGAAATAATGGACCTTTATGAAAATTCTTCTGCACGCGTGCTGTGCTCCCTGTTTGATGGCTCCCTACAAGAATTTGAGCGAAAGTCACGATATAACAGTTTTCTGGTACAATCCAAACATACAGCCTTATCGTGAGTATCTTAGAAGATTGCGTACGTTTAGAGAATATACTCAAAAAATAGGGGTGAAGGTAATTGAAGATTTATCATATCCCCTGGAGGATTGGCTTTATAAAGCCAGTATTTTGAGCAGAAAGAGTAATGTTTTGAGATGCAGGTTCTGCTATGCGGATAGATTATTCAAGACAGCAAAAAAGGCAAAGGATCTGGGGATGGACGCATTTACCACCACACTTCTTCTGGCACCTTATCAAAAACATGAGATGGTTAAAGAAATTGGGGGAAGCATAGCTTCCCGGGTAGGGATAAAATTCTATTATGAGGATATGCGCAAATGGTTCGATGAATCAGAGAAGATGGCAAGAAATGCTGGAATTTACAGGCAGGGCTACTGCGGGTGTGTATTCAGCGAAGCAGACAGATACTGGAGGGACAAAATTTGAAGAAAGATATGTGGAACACGAGGAGAGGAAAAATTGCTCATCTAATCTCAGAGAGGAACCACACACCTTCAGAAATTGCAAGAGAGCTTGAGATTCCTATCAAGATAGTGCTGGAGGATCTTAAACATATCTCAAGGTCATCCAAGTATGGAGAACTTCTAATCCTGCCTGCAAAATGCAGAAAATGCGGCTATAACTTCAGGGCGGAGATAAAAATTCCAAAAAGATGCCCGAGATGCAAATCAATGTGGATTGAGGAGCCAAGATTTATGCTGAGGAGATAAAAAAACATTTATTTGTGTTTCTCTTATGATACATGGGCATCCTGGGCCCCCGGCTGAGAGCGATGCGTCATCGCACTATGATGCTTGGGCCAGAAGGTGCCCTATAACCCCCGGCAACGGGTCAGGTACCTCGAGTGATGAGAGGTGCTGTTACTGTCGGGGGATATCTCATTTTTTTAAGATATCTGCCAGCATTATTAGAATCGGGAAGATTTCCAATCTTCCAAACCACATCTCGAGAATGAGAGTAATCTTTTCCACTATTGGCATTGCTGCGCTGGTTATTCCAACACTTAGCCCCACATTTCCCTCGGCACTTGCCACTTCAAACAGAGAATCAGCAAGCGAGTTTCCATAGAGCATTAAAATAAGGGCACCCACAATAAGGAGGATGATGTAGGTGGTGGTGTATATTGCAACATCTCTCACCTCAGAGACATCGAAGACCTTTTTTCCTATCTTGAAGGGTATTATCGCGCTCTTCGGGGCCAGTCTCTTTTTGATGTACCAGAAGATGCCATAGAAGAGTACAACCACACGTATTAGCTTCAATGCAGATGATGTTGAGCCGTATGCCCCCCCAAACACCATGGCTATAGCGAGTATGGTTTTGTCAAAATCGCTGAGCGAGGATAAATTCGAGAGACTGAATCCTGTGCCTGTTAGCGCGGATATAAGATGGAAATTTGATCTGAGAAGGGAGGTGAGAGGGAAAACACCTTCCACCATTCTGTGAATAAATAGTATTCCACTAAAAACTATTATGATGAAGAACATGGCAAAAACTTCTATGGAGAAAAACTCTTTTATTTTTCCCTTGAAAAGATTGATGTGAGATACAAAAGATATGCCGCCGGTGAGCATGGCAAAAATCACGGCTATTGCCACATAGGGAGAATATGCTCCTATGCTGTTATTTGTGACTGAAAATCCTCCAGTAGCAAGTGCAGTCATTGCAATATTTATGGAATCGAAGATAGGTGCTCCAAGGAGATAAAATATAAAGGCAAAAAAGAAGGTGTAGAACACATATATTCCCCATATTTTTCTCACAGTGCCTATTACTGTCGGTTCGGTCTTATCACTTCTGCCCTCTGCGAAATAGAGAGTCTGTACCACCCTGCTGGTTCTGTACATCACCGAGAGGAAGAGCACTATCACCCCAACTCCCCCTATCCACTCTGTTAACGAACGCCAGAGAAGTATGCTTCTGGGCAGACTCTCCACATCTGCGAACATTGTCAATCCGGTAGCTGTAAATCCTGACATGCTTTCAAACCAGGCCTGTAAGGGGTTGAGATATCCTGCTAGAAAATATGGAATTCCACCAAATAAGGACATCATAAGCCATCCAACAGCAGCTATTTTAAAAGATTCTCTCAGTGTGAGATTCTCTGGAGACTTGGTGTTCATAAAGGGAACCCATATGAAGACGATCCAGATAGCCGGAAAAAGAAAAGAGAGAGCTAAAAGAGCACTTCTATCTACAATCAGAGCATAAATTGCATTTATGAGCATAAACACAGAGATGTAGGTGAGAAGCTTCAAAACAAAATACCAGGTTTTGCTCATTGGCCCTTACCCCAGTATCAGTTCTCTCACCTTCTGCTCCACGCCTTTCTTGGAAACTATTGCAATTTCATCTCCAGGTAGTAAGGATTCATCGCCCCTTGGCACAATTATCTGCCCATTTCTCAAGATTGTGGCAATTATGCTTCCCCACGGCATATGAATCTCGCTCAATTTTCTATTGACCACTGGAGATCTATCTGTTATCTTGGCATAGATCATCTCAACATCTCCACTGAATGTAAGCACGGCGGTGAAGCCTTTTATGCCCGCATATATGGCCTTTGCTGCTGCTTCTGTAGTGCTTACCACAACATCAACACCCAGTTTTTCATAAAGAACCTTGTTTGATGGATTCGTGGTTCTTGCAATAACCTTTTTTACATGATATGTGCTCTTCGCCAGCTGACAGGCCACAAAATTAATCTGATCATTACCTGTGCACGCAATGAGGACATCCGCCTTGTGAATTCCCGCATCTTCTAAATAATTTGCCTCGCTACCATCTCCCTTGATCACAAGAATATCATAATTTTCAGCCATATGTCTTGCTTTCTCAGGATCTTTCTCAATGAGTGCAATATCATGTCCCTCATTAACAAGCAT
>JAGHBQ010000086.1 GCA_021160945.1 Thermoplasmata archaeon | reverse complement strand
ATATTGCTATGTTCACTATATATTTGAGATATTAAAACCGGAAGATATTAGAAACTCCAAGGCCTCATCTCTGGGGTAAGATAAGCCCCTTGGAAGTTGGGTAAAGAATCTGAACTCCATCTCTCCACCATTTACTTCTTTAACAATACCTGCAAAAACTATTACATCATCAAATTCTTTTATTTTGCGCAAGGACTCAAAGAGAATTCCTGCTTCCTCCCTACATTCTCTCTTTGCTGCTTCTTCAGGAGTTTCTCCTTCTTCTACCTTTCCTCCTGGAAATTCCCATCCTCTTCGGGGATTTTTCACCATCAGAAATTTCTTTCCTTTGAAAGGTACAACTATGACAATCATGGAAGAATAAACACCTCCCCTTCGATTCTCACTATTTTCACTTTATCCCCATTATGATGAAAAAAAGGTGTTTTTGCCTCAATGATTCTATAATTTTTATCTAGTAATTGAATGTTCGCGCCCTGAGAATAAACCACTATGGCCTCTTCTAAATCTTCTTTTTTAACCACTCTTCCTACCCTATGTCTTCTCACATCCATCCTCTTTTTTCTTCCATCTTTCAGGGAGAGGAGCGAAATCATATTGCGACTCACATGCTCCACAAGATATGGCGTTTCATCAATATTCACCACATCTCCTTCTCTGTATTCAGGCAATCTCACAGAATAGGTTACCCTATACACATCATGACCATCCTTTCTGCCAGCAATCTGGGGAGATTCTTTAAGGGTAGCTCCATATTTTTCACATATTTCCTTCGCAATCTTCTTTGCCTCTCTTTTATCACTCAGATATAGATCTATTCCTTCCTTCCTCCTCTCCTCCTTGGTAAGAAATAAATTCTCGTTTTTTTGTGAATAATGCTCTATTCTGGAATATGCAAATTCCTTCACCATTTCTTCTTCTCCCTCTCTCATACCCCTCAGTTGAAGAATTGCCTCAAAGTAGTTACCAAAGTATCTATTACATCTTGTGCAGGATTCATACTTTATGCTAACGGTAGAAAAATGCTCCTCTTTCACCTCAAGATCTTTATACCGTACCTTGAAAATTGTATGAAGAGCAGCTCCTCCCCTACTTTCTCTCTCCTCTATTTCCAAAGTAAATGAATCATAGTGATGAAGAAACTCCACATTACGAAGAATTAGCTCTCGAAACATATCCTCTCTGCTCATTCTCTTCCAGTCACCCTTAAATTTTATCGCTCCACAGTGAGGACACTGAGTAATGCTCATATGAGGTGGTAGATAAGTGAACTTTATCTTCTTAAGAAAGCATATCTCACACAAATTATCGTACTTCGCCTCTCTCTTTCCACATTCCACACAGAGCATTATACATCCAATTTCTCATTTTTTATAAATTTTTCTACGAAGGGGGCTACGCCCCCTTTCTAAACCCTCGAAGGGGCACCTACGCTGCGCCCTCCTTCGGAGGGCTTGCTCGTAACTGGCGTTACTCGTTTCCCCTTTCTAAACCCCTCCCTTCTTTGGGGGGTGCTTGACACCTTTTTGAAGGTTTGATATGGGGAAAGGAGAGCCGTTCATCGGGATTCCATGTGGGTGTTGTTATGTCTATAAAAATAGTACGTATACTACACAGATGACTATGATGAACTGGGTATATTCACAGCGTGGGAGAGTGAGTGAGTGGAGATTGCAGGGATAACACGGCCACAAGGATACAGTACTCGGGAAAGCGATATAAAAAGGAAGTAGTGTCCGAATGAAATAAAGCCGTATATAATTGTGAAAAGAATCGCAGACGATCAGAGGCGTCTTAATAAATGGGTGGAAGTGCGGTGCAGAATGAGTGGTATGGATCTTGTAGTGAGGCGAGCCTCTTGTGGAGCTGTACATCTGTAGCTTTTCTTTTGGTAAGGCAAATACCTTTTCTAAAGGGGACTTTTTTCTCTTATTTATGCAACAAGGTGGAGTGTAAAATTAATTAAAGGGGAGTAACATGAACCTTTATGATCTTTCTCGAGGATCTGCTAGGAGGAATGCTTCTCCTGATATCGCTTCTCCTTCTCATCATCGCTATACTGACCTACAGAAGATATCATTTCAAAGCAGCACTGATATCATCAATAGTATTTCTTCTATTTTTTGCGAAAGCTGTGATATACGAGGCGAACACTCTACTCTCCCTTGGTCTGGATATAATGACCACCTTCTTTCTAACAGATGTTTTCATTCTGATCACCCTCTACTTTGCCATAGCAATGAGAGGATGAGATATGAATGATATAGAGACAAGGAGGAGAATATACGAGGAAATAGTTTTCAATCCTGGATTACATTTTAGAGAACTTCAGCGTAGACTAAATATGCCTGTGGGTTTACTCTCTTATCATCTCAAGGTTCTTATGGAGAGAGGAATAATCATTGTCAGAAAAGAGGGAAAGTACACGAGATATTTTCCAAATACTGCTATGACGCAGGAGGAGAGAAAAATAATGGGTGCCCTGAGAAATGAGGTGGCAAGGAGAATAGTGATTTTTCTTCTTGAAGAGGGAAGAAAAACTCACCGGGAGATAACAAATCATTTTGAGCTATCGCCATCAACAATTTCCTATCATCTCGCCAGGCTTGTGAAAAAAAGTATACTTGAAAAGGAAATTGCGGGTAGAGAAAGTTATTTCTGGGTTAGAAAACCCGAGGAGGTGGCCTTTACTATAATTAAGTATAGAAAATCATTTCTTGATAGGCTTGTGGATAATTTTGCCTCTCTATGGACCGAGAGAAAATAAAAAAGGAAGGATGGCGTCATCGTGCTTTAATAATCACTGCTGCTATAATTCCTATCACAATAATTGCAAGCACTATTATCCATATCGTGCTACTTGAGAGAAATCCCGTAACTCTCTCCTCACTCCCTCCACTAGACTCTTGTCCACTTTCTATATCTATAATATGAGTAGAAAAATGGGGGATGTAGAGCAGTAGATAAAGATTTCCATTCTCCTCTATTGCCACGTATTTCGCTTGTATTGTTGAGTTCATTACCTCCTGATAATCTCCTTTCGGCACGGGAATTCCATCAAGGGTTACATTGAGTTTGTAATATTTTCCGAACTCCATAGCGCTTTTGTTAAGTACTATCATTATCACTTTTCCCTGGTGCAGTTCAGAGCTTATTTCCACTTTTACTCTATTTCTCTCCATAATTTTTACCTGAGCACGGATTTCATGGGAATAATTTACAAAATCCACGCCATGAGGCGAAATATAAATATTTGCGCCTATTCTGCCCTTTTCAATTCCCTGCATTATCTCTGTGGCTATGTCCTTGGGAGCCAAAAACTGAGCAAAATTAATGAATATTACGCTTGTCGTGTAATTCTTACCGGTTTTTATCAGAATTTTCCTCTCGTTGTTTTCGTTTATTATACTTACCTCTCCATTTGACACAATGAGTCTTCCTGCGAATATATTTTCACTGCTGTTGAGATATACTATGTTATCTTTCATCTCCGCATGGATTTCATTATTGAGCTTATACTTTATAACATCACTTCCATAGGTAATTATGTGAAGCACAGCTGCTGGATTATCATGAACACAGAGAAATCTCCAGCGGAAATTCAGGCTTAAATTTATCTCATTTTCTGGAGGAAAGATATTCTCTACTCCCTTATAAGTGAGAACTGCACCGTGAACTCTTACCCTGCCTACAGTATCATTTTCATAGCTTATCTCATCAAATACAGTCATATTCCCTATGGTATAGTCCTCGAGTTCCCCTGATTTCTCCTCTATGTGAAATCTCACAAATCTACCAGTAACATTTCCCTCTGCGTAATTCAGTTGCCCAAGATATACATTTTTCTTCCTCTCTTTTTGAACTTCGGCATTTCCAATTATGGCAAGTGAGGAAATCAATAGTAAGGAGAGCATCACTATGCTCACAATCTTTTTAGAGTTCATCATATTTCATCACCATGCACTTCAACCCATAGTGTATTTAAGTTATTTATGGTACAAACTTCGAAGAGTGGTACAATTTTCGAAAAATTCGACAGTTGTACCAAAATAAATTTAAGCCCGTGATGATTTTTCACTTATGTGAAATTACTCAAGCTCTTGGCATTTATTTCTTTCCTGCTCCTCTGCGTGGTGAACTTTAGTGTGAGTTCGACTCCTACACAACCGCAGGTCAAACTCATTTTTAATGAGAAAAACGCCACTGTTAATATCAATATAAACAACACTTATTCTTTTTCTCTGAGCTTCACCCATATTTATTTGGGGGAACCCTCCTCACCAGCCATCCCCTTTAAGGGAATGGCAAAGGAAGAACTCAAAAATATGAAAATAAAGTTTATCAAAGCTCAAAATGAAAAAATGGGAAATTACACCGAGGTTGTTATGTGGAAGAATCTGGAAATAAAGGAAAAAGGACCTTTCGGAAGAAATAATAAGGTGAATGTTACTCTCAGATTTTATATCTCTGAAAAAGAATACCATAAGAAAGAGGTGAAGGTTGAAAGAAACATGCTTCGATATGATATCTTCATCTCCTCGAACTCTTTTGTTCCCTTTTTCTTCATAGAGGAGAAAATAAACTCAAACATAAATAATCAAACACAAGAGGTGTATGAATATTCTAAGGGAAGTGGTATGCAGTGGAAAGTGATAAGCCGAACGCATGAGCCTATGAAGCACAGATTTGGTAATAACAATCTTGGGATGATAAAATTTGGAAAGGAAAATGAGGCAATAAAGCATCTGTGGGAGTATGAAGAAAATGTGGAAACTTTCTACTTCTATAACAATTCTGAGTTTCATCTCATATTCTCCTTCAAAAATGAAAATGGGAGTGTAATTTATGATCCATATATATCCCTCCCAGTAGCTCTCTCCCCCTATCTTAAACCCATAATTGAAGGGTCAGAAAGAGTGGTGAGCTATTTTATGGACCATTTCTTCTCCTTCTTCATCGGATTAATCGTGGCTGTAGCTGTGATCTTCGTTCCCTACTTCAAAAGAAGATAAATGTCGTTCTAAAAACTACAAAATTTTTAAAATGAGCGAGACATTAAAGGAATAGGGATCTTTATGTATGTGATACAACCACCAAAATTAAAGAAGGGACTGCCTCAGAAGACGAAGAGCATATGTCCAGTGTGTGGAAAAGTTATTCCAGCCACGATATACGAGGAAGACGGAAAAATATGGTACAAAAAGACTTGCCCTGAGCATGGAGAATTCAGGGACATATATTATGGAGATGCCGAGGTGTGGCACTGGATGGAGAAGTGGGGAACCATTTTAGACGGAGTGGGTCCCGAATATCCAAAGATAGAGAACGGGTTTTTTGATAAGCATTATTCTTTCACGGCTCTTGCAAATCTTGATCTGACAAACAGATGCAATCTTCGCTGTCCGATATGCTTTGCCAATGCCAATGCTGCTGGCTACGTGTATGAACCTGATTTTGATACCGTTGTTGAGATGATGAAATTGCTGCGAGAGGAGAGACCTGTACCTACACCAGCAATTCAATTTGCAGGGGGAGAGCCAACAATATACCCGAGATTTTTCGATGTAATTCGAAAAGCCAAAGAGCTAGGGTTTCCACAGATTCAGGTGGCAACCAACGGAATTCTCATAGCAAACGATCCAACATTCGCGCAGAGAATGGTTGATGCCGGTATGCATACAGTATACCTTCAATTTGACGGTTTCAAAGAGAGCACATATATCACTGCGAGGGGTGTAAATCTTCTTCCCCAGAAGATGAAGGCTATAGAGAATCTTCGCAATGTCAAGCCCAAACCTCTTGCCACTGTTCTCGTGCCAACTGTTGTAAAGGGTATGAATGATGATGAGGTTGGCAAAATAGTGGAATTTGGCCTTCAGAATCTTGACGTTATTCGTGCAGTTAATTTTCAACCAGTTTCTCTTTCAGGAAGAATACCTCAAGGCGAATTATTCAAGATGCGCTATACAACAGGAGATCTAATTCGAGATCTCCATGAGCAGACCGATTTTATAGAGAAGACAGATTTCTTTCCCATACCTGTGGCTGCACTCTTCGCGGAAGTTGCAGCACAGATATTTAAGAAACCGGAGCCATCATTTACAACGCATCCAGCCTGCGGAGCTGCTACATACATCTTCCACGATTATGAGAAGGATAAGAACATACCCATCACAAGGTTCATAGATGTTCCAGGATTGATGGAAGAGCTCATTCCCATGGTCTTCAACGAAGAATTTGAGAAGAAGAGCAAACTGGGTAGCGTGCTCACCCTTTACAGGCTCCTCAAGAGACATTTTGATAAGAAATATGCACCCACAGGATTCAAACTTAAGGAAATTCTCACGGTCTTTGAGCAAGGAACAAAGGATGCGTTAGGTAAGCTTCACTGGGATTCCATGTTTATAGGAGCAATGCACTTTCAGGATGCATATAATTATGATCTTAAGAGAATTCAGAGATGCGTGATACATTATGTGACCCCTGATCTCAAGCTGATACCATTCTGCTCCTACAATACTGGGCCTGTGTTCAGGGAGAAGGTTGAGAAAAAACATTCCATAAGTTTGGAGGAATATCGTAAGAGGCATGGCAAAGTTGTGGGTGTGGAGGGATAAAAATGATGAGAGTAAATACTTCCATCTGCAATTACTGTGGAGCGTGTGTTGGAATATGCCCTGTGAACTGCATATTTCTCGATGAAACCATAATAAAGATTGATGAGGAAAGATGCATAAAATGTGGTTTCTGCATTCGTGGATGTCCTGTAGGTGCAATCGTGGCTGACTGGTGGACAGGTGGTGGTGAAAATGAGGAGATACGAGTATGATGTTCTGGTGGTGGGTGCAGGTCCTGGAGGTAGCATGGCTGCAAGATTTGCAGCAAGACATGGCCTAAGAGTTCTTGTGGTAGAGAAGCGCCCAGAAATAGGTGTTCCAGTGAGATGTGCTGAAGGAATCTCGAGAACCTGGCTGGATGAGGTTGAGATAGAACCACAAAAAAGGTGGATAGATGCAGAGATAGACGGTGCAAAAATATATTCTCCTAATGAGAGATATGTTTTGAAACTCTCCGCTGACCAGGCAGGAAACGAAGTTGGATTTGTCCTTAATCGCGAGTATTTTGATAAGGAGCTTGCTTCTCTTGCTGTAAAGGAAGGTGCAGAGCTCTGGGTCAAAAGTCCGGCAGTGAATATAATAAAAGAAGATGGTTTTGTAAAGGGAGCTATAGTGAGAAGATTTGGAGAAGAGGTGGAGGTGAGGGCAAGGATAGTTATAGCTGCCGATGGCTTTGAATCACAGGTTGCTCGGTGGGCTGGATTAAACACCGTGCTCAGGGAAAGAGATGTGGACTCCTGCATCCAGTACAGAATGACAAATATTGATGTTGAGGAGAATTTCACGCACTTTTACATAGGCTCATGTGCCCCCGGAGGATATATATGGATTTTCCCCAAGGGGGAGAATGAGGCAAATGTGGGCATTGGAGTAGCCCTTAACAAAATTAAGGACAGGGGAGAAGTGAAAAAGTATCTGGATGCGTTTATAGAGAAGCACCCAAATCTCAGGAAGGGAACCCCCATTCAGATTGTCACGGGTGCAGTATCCACATGTCCTGTTCCCAAACATATAGTTGATAATGGTATAATGCTTGTTGGCGATGCTGCTCGTTTGATAGATCCAATTACAGGAGGAGGCTTAGCAAACGCCTGCATTTCTGGAAAGTATGCAGGAGAGATTGCTGCAAAATGCATAGAGAATCCAAGTAAAGAATGTTTAGAGGAGTATCAGAATAAAGTGGAGAAGAAATGGGAGAGAAAGCATTTGCGTAACTGGTTCGTTAAAGAAAAATTATCCCAGTTGAGCGACGATACTCTCAACAAGCTACTGGAAGTGATATCTCAGGAGGAGATAAAAAGACTCTCAGTGAGAGGAATACTTGAGGCAGTTCAGAAGAGATATCCCGAACTCATCGAGGAATTTGAAGATCTCCTATGATCATGGCCTTATCCATGCTACCTTAAAATACCTTATTTTTCCCTCTTTTATATATGCCAGAAGCAGCGTTTTTCTGACTCCGTGGGCAACTCGCACCGCTCTGCTTACCTTCTGCAGCTCTTCTTTCTCCGATATCACATGCACAAGATATTTTGAATGCTCTTCCATGCTGTTTTCATACGCTCTAAAATGGGTGCCGTACTTGAATCCTGATTTGACTATGAGTCCCTTATTCCTCAAATCCCTGTAGACCTCATATTCTCGCGATAAGTTTCCATTTTCACATTCCAAAAGCTCCTTCTCCTTCAGATATTTTGCCTCCCAGATTGAAAGATGCCCAAAAAGGCCTTCATCCTTCCCGTATGTCGCCCTCACCATCTCTTCTGCATCTTCAAAAACAAAGTACCTTCGACCGTGGAAGTGAGCAACAGTTTTTTTACTGGGAAGCTGAAAATAATTACCTTGGGGCTCATGAAGGTCAACAAGATAGTAGGTAATATCTCCGTCCCCGTCAACTATAGAGAGGATAAGGGGCATCTCAAGGCTGAGAAGTTTCTCAGGCTGAAAGAAATCCATATCAGATAAGGGATAGAATGCCATTGAGTAATTTTTCTTTCCTACGAAATGATCATCCTCTACCCTCACAACATAACCTCTCTCCCTCAAATCCCGATAAACAAGATATCTGATATCAATAGAAGAAAGCTGGGAAGAACTTTTCTTAAGAATTCTCTCAAAATTCTCCTCTATCAAACCCTTTTCCACAAGATAAAGAGCTTCAACCCAGGATAGATAAATGCAGTTCTTCTCCCTCCTCCCAAATCCACGAGAGAAAAGCTTATCTGCCTTTTTTCCGCAGATTTTCATCTCCTTCATTTCACATCTCCAGAAAAGTTTTGAAAGCATTATTCACATTTTCCCCAGTCTTAGCACTAGTGAGGAAATAAGGTGTGTCAAAGAAATTGGAGAGTTCATTAAGCTCATCTTTCCAAAACTGAGCCTGGTACTTCAAATCGCTCTTATTTGCAACAAATATCAGTTTTCCCCTATGTCCGTTGAGAAATTCCGCAATTTTGCCCATAGTATCGTAGGTCTCTCTGCGAGTTATGTCTCCCACCACTATGATTCCCTTTGCTCCTGCAAGAATTGAGCGAATATTTCTCTCATAAACACTTACATCCCATATTATGAGTGTGCTATTTTCGCACTTTTTTCTGAAAGCTTTAGATTTCAAAGTCTCCTCCGGGTCATCCTCGAAGGTATCAAAGACGAATCTCCTTATTAGTGAGGTTTTTCCAACACCTTTGTCTCCGATGACGCATATTTTCCATATCTTGGGAGTTCTCATCCAACTCTCAATGGGATTTGGTATTTAAAATTTTTTAATCTGAGTGCAGAACTAAATGTTCCTTATGACCTTTTTAAACTGAACCTCTGAGCAGGAATTTTTTCATTCCTCTTTCCTCTTCTCCGAGGATAATCATAGGGAATATTTTTTATACTTTGCACACATAACTTTTTCTTCACTTTTCATAGGAGGTACCACGCATTCGCAGCAAAGCCCGATAAATTTGTTCTAGGAGAATGAGGTATGCAAGCTCGTGTCTCAATGTGAGCTTTGAAAGGGAAATGCTCTCCTTTTTTCTCTTGATATTTTCTTCAAAACCTTCTGGGGGACCCACCACGAAGGTGAGAGTTTTTCCGCTGGCCGTGTGATTCTTTATTAATTCATAAAATTCATCACTGCTTATCTCTCTTCCTTGAGGATCCAGAAGTATTGCCTCATTATCTATTTTGCCTTTATGAATAAATTTGGCATGGGCTAAGAAGGAAATTCTTTTCTCGTATTCTCTTATTACAGATATATATTCCCTCTCTATTTTCCCCATATTTATGAGCCTTATTTTTACAGGTAACATTTTTATATAATAAAAACCGTGAAATATTTATATCTTTTCCCCTTTTTCCCAGAAGGGTGCAGATATGGTAGAGGTTGTTCTTACCACGGATAGAACGATGATGTCTAATCATCACCACAAGGAGTTTCTGGGCTTTGGAACAACCGGACCGCCACTTCTCTTTCCAGAAAAGTTCTGGCTTTACTTTTTTGCTCCCAAAATGAAGGTTATTGATAAAGATGGAAGACCAAAAGAGGCCCCCTATGGATTGAGAAAAATTGAGGCAAAGTTAATAGAGGAGGGTTTTGATGCTGCCATAATAGAACCGGATCATCTTCGTAAGCATGTGAAAAGTGCAAAAGTGCTTCTTCTTTCCCACCATGATTATTTTGGATTTGGACCTCCCTCAAGCACTTTTGCCTCACTTTTCAAGATGGAAACTGTGAACGCAAGATCTTTTGCACGTCTTATAGAGTCACCTCCTGTGAGAGAGATGAAAAGAAGAGGTGTGAAAATAATAGCGGGAGGTCCTGCAGCCTGGCACTGGAAATATCGTGAGGATAAGATGGTAGAATGGGGTGTGGACACCATTGTGGATGGAGAGGGTGAATTAATTATTGGGGAGCTTGTTAAAAAAGCAATGCAAGGAGAGAAGTTACCCAGATTTATCGATTTGAAACCATCTCAATCACCATCACTTGATGAGATTCCACTGATAAAATATCCTAGCGTGAATGGCTTAGTTGAGGTTATGCGTGGCTGTCCTCGAGGCTGCAAATTCTGCTCAGTTACTCTCAGACCACTTCGTTTCATACCATTTGATAAAATAGAAAAGGAGATTAAGCTCAATGTGAAATACGGAGTTAAGGATGCAATTATCCACAGTGAAGATGTACTTCTTTATGGGGCAAAGCCCCCCGGTTACATAATTCCCAATGAGGAGAAATTAATCAAACTTCACAAACTTTTTAAAAAGCATGTGCGTCGGGTGGTATGGGCTCATGCAAGCCTTGCGGCTATGGTTAAGGGACAGAGGGACTCAAAGCTTATGGATACACTGGCGGAGATAATAATAGATGAAAACCAGTCATGGTGGGGTGCGGAAATAGGCATAGAAACAGGTTCACCGAGGCTTGCCAAAATAATAATGCCCCAGAAAGCCAAACCTTTTAGTGCTGATGAATGGCCTGAAATCGTGATAGAAGGGGCCGGTATAATGGAGGATGTGGGTATGCAGCCTGCAATGACATTAATTGCAGGTCTACCTGAAGAGAAGGAGGAGGATATAATAAAGACCCTTGAGCTCGTAGATGAGCTATGGGATTTTAAAGCTATAATTATGCCTATGTTCTTTGTTCCAATGGGTCTTCTTAAAGATAAAGACTGGTTCAAGGCCTATGAGCTGAGCGATCTTCACATGGAGCTTCTTAAGAGATGCTTGACGCATGGAATAAGGCAGGGTAAGAGAATTTTGCAGAACTACTTCGAAGATAGATGGTATGGCCCCTTAGTTATGCCCTTCTACAGATTCTTTATAGACAGGATTGAAATTGCCGCGAGAAAGAGGGGATACATAAGTGAGCCAGGCTCCCACAGAGGGAAAAAATATGAGAATTTCAATGAAATAAAGGAGATAAAGGGAGAGCATATAGAGTGGGACAAGACCTGCAGATAGCTAGGTGGAAATTGTGTAGGAGAAGGAGATACTACTCTTTATCATATCTCTTAGGCAAACGGCTCTTGCCTCAGGAATTCTCTTTTTAAGGCCTTTTAAATGTCCATCACCTACAAATGCCAGAATTTTCTTCTCTTGATTTAAGGAAAGAAGATTTCTTGCCATAAAATCCTCGCGATCATCAAAGAGTGCTCTAGCAAGCCCCGGATATTTTTTCCTTATTTCTTCAATGTACTTT
>JAGHBQ010000045.1 GCA_021160945.1 Thermoplasmata archaeon | reverse complement strand
GAAAAAATCTGAGAGAGATGAAACCCATAGGAGATATAAATTGCAGTGAAATCTTCAAAATGGGAAAAGTAAGTCCCCAGATTACAGCCACCAAGAAAAGGATAAAAAGAGCTAAGGAGCTACGCATTTTAACTCAGTTTTTTCCATATTCAAATATTCCTCCACTATCATAGATGTCAAGGGCCACCTTTGACATGGGCTTTGCCTTAAACACAAGTTTTCCCCCTCTAAAAATCTCTCCAGTGTCAAGATGCACTTCTACCACATCTCCAGTTTCTAAATCACTTTCAAAGATCCCAGGAGCTTCTAGTAATGGTAATCCTGAGTTTATGACATTTCTCTTGTATATGGCTCCAAAGCTCTCACCAATTATGGCCGATATACCCAAGGAGATAAAACAATCCACCGCCTGTTGTCTGGAAGATCCCGCTCCAAAATTTATGCCCACAACCAGTATGTCACCCGGTTTTGCTTTCTTGGGAAAATCCTCCCATCCAGGGAGATTGGAAAAGGCATACTTCCCCATTTCCTTGATATCCGTGATGTAGAGATATCTGTTGTGAAAAATCATATCGGTGTCCACATTATCTATTCTTTTTCCATCAGCATCACGCAGCATCCATATTCTTCCACGGATAACTCTGCTTTTCATAAACTCAAATCTCATTACTCCTTAATAATTTTTCTATTAAAAAAGAAAAAATTAGCGAAGACCCACTACCGTGCCATCCTCCAAAATATCAACACTTTCTGCAGCAGGCACGCTTGGTAATCCTGGCATAGTTGAAATGTCTCCCAAAATAGGTACCACAAATCTTGCTCCAGAGGAAATTTTCAAATTTCTCACTGTAATAACAAAATCTTCAGGAGCACCTTTTTTACGAGGATTATCAGTTAAGGAATACTGTGTCTTGGCCATACATACCAGAAAATCGTTAAATCCCAGATCATCAATGAGCTTAATGTCCTTTTTAGCACGGGCATCATAATCAACACCGTTCGCTCCATAAATTTCTGAGGCTATCCTCTCTATCTTCTCCTTTATTGGCTCATCCTTTTTATATGTGAAATTCGGCTTTCTGGAACCATTTTTTGCTATCTCTTTGGCAATCTCGATTCCACCTTCTCCACCTTTTTCAAATACTTCTGACAGAAATGCCTTTGCCCCATTATCTTCCACAAGATCTACTATGCGATTCAACTCAGATTCATTATCTTCGGGAAATCTGTTTATGGCAATTATGGGCTTAAACCCTAATTTTTTCACTATCTCAATATGTCTTAAAAGATTCACACTCCCCTTTTCCAAGGCCTCCATGTTCTTTTCTCTCACATGTTTCTTCTTCACACCACCTTGATATTTCAGCGCTTTGGCGGTCACAACTATCACAGCAGAAGATACTTCGAAATTACCTTCTCTAGAAACAATATTCACGAACTTTTCTGCACCGAGATCTGAGCCAAATCCTGCTTCGGTTACAAGAATATCTGAGTATCTTAATCCAATCTCGTCAGCCAAAAGAGAGTTATGACCATGGGCTATATTTGCAAATGGTCCAATATGAACAATCGCCGGAGTTCCCTCTGTCGTCTGAACCAGATTTGGCTTGAGAGCATCCCGGAGGAGAGCTGCCATGGCACCTTGCGCCTTTACATCCTTAGCATAGAAAGGTTTCTTATCCTTAGTAAATGCCACTAAAATATCAGCCAGTCTGGATTTCATATCAAGATAATTTGTTGCCAGAGCCATTATTGCTGTGATTTCGCTTGCCGCGGTGATCTCAAAGAAATCTTCCACAAGAGCTCCGGAGTTCTCTCCAAGACCAACAACAACATTTCTAAGGCTACGATCATTTATATCTAAAACTCTACCCCACATAATTCTTTTTCTGTCTATACGAACCTTGTTTCCATGATAAATTATGTTGTTGAGCATGGAAGATAGAAGGTTGTGTGCCGTCTGAATAGCATGAAAATCTCCTGTAAAATGCATATTTATATCATCACTGGGCTCAACCTTAGATCTTCCACCGCCGGTGCCTCCACCTTTAACCCCAAATAGAGGACCCAGAGAAGGTTCCCTTAGGGTGACTATACTCTTTCTACCTATTTTCCAAAGAGCCTGAGAAATTCCTATAGCAGTGGTTGTTTTTCCCTCTCCAAAAGGCGTTGGATTTATCGAAGTAACAAGAACAATTTTCCCCTTTCTAGGTTTTTTCCATATTTCCTCAAGGGGTATCTTTGCTTTATTCCTTCCACAAGGAATAAGATTCTCCAAGCCTACCATTTCAGCAACTTCATTTAAAGGCTTCATAGGAGAAAGAAAAGATGCAGGAAATATATAAAATTCACTTCCCAAATTTGGGAAATCATTTCAGAAGAATTTATGTTGGAAAAAAACAAATAGAATGGTAGAAATACCTGAGCATGATGTGGATAGAGAACTTGCAGAAAATGGCAGATGATGCGCAGAAGAGAATTCTGGAAGTTATAGAAAAATATGGAGAGAGGGCATCGGAGCCTGTTAAGATTGGCGCTTATGGCTCTCCATCCTCCCGGGTGGATGTGGAGGCAGAAAAGATAATAGTGGATTTTGTGAAAGAAAAGGAGCTTCCACTAAACATATTCAGTGAGGAAATTGGATATGTAAATAGAGGCCACAGGCTTACTCTTATAGTGGATCCCTTAGATGGTTCCTACAACGCGGAGAACAATATACCATTCTATTCGGTGTCTCTTGCTATCTCTGAGGGAGATTTAGAAAGTGTAAAATATGCCCTGGTGAGAGATGCACACACCGGAAAAGATTACTGGGCAGTTAAGGGGAAAGGTGCCTATCTGGGAGATGAGAAAATACATGTGAAAGGAGATAAAAATCTCTTTATCATTTATCTCGGCAAAAAAGCTCATGAGAGTGCATTTAAGCTTGCATCAAAAGCCCGAAGAATTCGAAGCTTCGGATCTGCATCCTTGGAGCTATGCATGGTAGCCCAAGGTATAGCTGATCTCTTTCTCTATCGCTTCTCCAGCGGTGGGGCACTAAGAATTGTGGATATAGCTGCTGCCTATTTAATAGTGAAAGAGGCTGGTGGTCTGGTGCTTGACGAGAATTTGCATGAGCTCAATATGAAAATGAATACAAAGGAGAGAAAGAATGTTGTTGCAGTAGCTAAACCCTCCCTTCTGGAGGTGTTTTCATGAAATTTGGTATAGTGGCAAATCCTGAAAAGGAAGAATGCTTAAAGCTGGTAAAGAAAATATATGAGAGAATAGATTTGGTTGTGGAAGAGAGAACTGCAGAGAGAATTGGAATAAAGGGCATACCTCTTGAGGAGATGGATGTGGACGTGATCATTACCATTGGAGGTGATGGCACAATACTCAGAACTTTGCAGAGAAGCAAATGTAAAATACTCGGTGTTAACATGGGCCTTTTAGGTTTCCTTACAGAAATAAAGCCTGGTGAGATTTGGGATACCTTAGAAAAGATAAAGAGAGGGGAATATTTTATAGATAGAAGGATGAAGATTAAGGTACTTCTGAACGGTAAGAGATTATATGATTGTACCAACGAGGTAGTGATTCATACTGCGGAAATTGCAAAATTGAGGGGGTACAAAGTCTATTTTAAAGATGAGCTTCTGGAAGATCTTAGAGCCGATGGAATAATAATAGCAACACCCACCGGCTCCACATCCTATGCTTTAAGCGCAGGAGGACCCATTCTTCACCCTCACTGCGAAAGTATAGTGATAACTCCAATAGCTCCATTCAAAAAGGCACCCCGTTCTTTAGTTCTTCCAGCAGAGGAGATTAGAATAGAGCTAAAAGATGGGAAAAAAAATCTTCTGGTGCTTGACGGGCAGGAAAGTATTGAAATATCTGATGATGATTGCGTGAAAATTCAAAAATCGGAAAATTATGCTGAGTTCATAAGATTTGGAGATACAGGGATGAGTCGCATAAGGGAGGAAATACTTCAATGAGTAAGTGGAAGATAAAAATGGATTTACTTCGTATGATAATGGAAGCATCTAAATCATCCTATCCAGATGAATTTGGAGCCTTTCTAAGAGCAAAAAATAAAATTATTTACGAGTTGGTAATGCTTCCAGGCACACTTTCAGGAGGAAGAAGTGTGATCTACAATCTTCTCATGAAACCCATAGATTTCACAATAGTGGGAACTGTCCATTCGCATCCTTCGGGATATCCTATTCCTTCAGATGCTGACATTCAAATGTTTTCCCGTTCGGGTGATATTCACATAATAGTAGGATATCCATACACCATGAATTCCTGGAAAGCCTATAATCGAAGAGGTGAGGAAATAAGAGTTACGCTGATTTGAATTCTTATATAAGAGGAAGGATATACCTGAAAATATGGAACTCAAAGAGATAGGTGATAATATCGAGGAGGAACTGGATGAAAAGGATTCTGTGAGGGAAATAGCCATCAAGTCCTCAAGGGCTATAATAAGACTAGCTTCTCAATGCATCATAAAGATGCACAGAGGCGAAGATATAAAGGATCTACTAAGACAGCTTAAGGAGGAGGTATGGCATCTGAAAAGCCTCCTTTCCAACCAGTATCCTGATCTCCTTTACGCTGGTTTTGTTCAGAATGCCTTTCAGGAGTACTGCGAAGCTCTCATTCTTCACGCCATTCTTAATGGGAAAGAAATTCCGCATCCTAAACAAATTGGGATAAATTATGAAGCTTACCTTATGGGGTTAGGAGATGTAGTAGGTGAACTGAGGAGAGAGGCCTTGGAATCTCTCCGAAAAGAAGATTTCTCCAGAGCGGAGAATTATCTCAAACTAATGGAGGAGATCTATGAGATGCTTATTCGCTTTAATTATCCCTCTGGACTATTACCTCTTAAACCCAAGCAAGATACTGCGAGAGCTCTTATAGAGAAGACCAGGAGCGAGATAACCATGGCTCTTATAGCTACTAAAATGGCAGGTAAGAAAAGTTAAATAGAGAGGTGGAGTTGATATCCTGTGGAAGCGGATAAGGTAGTGATAATGGGCGATGACCCCGAAAAAATTGCAATGAAATATAGGGATAGGAGAGTAATTATAATCTATCCTAAAAATAAGAGACCTACAGCAGAAGTTCTACTTCACAAAAATTTCGTGAGATTATTCTCTGATTACTCCAGCTATCCCGATCTTGAAAGTCTTGAGATAATCAAAGATACTATTCTTTATCTTCTAAATGCCTCTTATATCACATCCAAGGATAAGCTACTCCTAATCTTTTCCAAGAGAGGAGAGGAGCATAAACTTTTCTTTGATCTTTCTTCAATGAAACTTCCAACTCTTCTTGAGATGTTGCAGGATCGCGTGGATAGAAAGTTGGTAGAAAAGCTGGTAAGACTCTGCATAGGCATTGTAAAAAGGGGGAGAGAAGGAACTCCTGCAGGTGCCCTATTTATTGTGGGTGATTGGAAAAATGTAAGAAAATATATTCTGCAGAAAATTGCAAATCCAATGGAGGGGATAGAAAAAGAAAAAAGGGATATTATGTATGATGAGAATATTGATACAATAAGGGAATATGCACTAATGGATGGAGCTACAATAATTGACGATAGGGGCATAGT